>JBIKVL010000712.1:0-3327 GCA_044356875.1 Pirellulaceae bacterium
CCTGGTTCGTGGCGCCGCGGAATCGTCACCGCGCACTCGCCGAATTCCAGTTCCCCGCGTCCGTTGCCGTAGACATTCACGGCAGGCGTAGAACTGGCCAGATCGGGGTTCGCGCGGTCCGGCCGCTGGCCGGTTGCCGACTGATCCCCGGCGGTTGACTCAGCACCGGATGCGATGGAACGCGGCGGGTCCGCCGCGCGAGACCCGCCCGTTATTCTTTCTACAAGCGTGCTCAGCCTGACGTGCCCGAGGTACAGGGGTCCGCCCGCGATCAGGATCGCCACCGCGGATAACGCCGCCGCTAGTCCCGCCACCCATCCCCGCCCCGACATCTTCCGAAAGAGAGAGCCAGTGAGTAGCGCCAACGCGGCGGCACTCAACGCCACCACCGGCAACCAGGGCAGCGGTCGCCAGGACAACTGGCGGAGATCAAAGGCGTCAAGTCGCGTGCGGTCCGTGGCGTAGAACACGCGGACCGTCGTGTAGTCGCCCGCGATCGCGTTGTTCGTGCCTGCGGCGGCAGCGGCGGGTTTGGCGTCAGAGCCAGGTTCGGAGCCAGCGCCGGTTTCGGGGTCAGCGCCAAATGCGGAGCCAGGGATGGGCTTGTCGGTGATGTTTCGATGGGAAGAACGGTCCCCCGGTGGCGTGAGTTCGCTGGGTTCTAACTCCTCAGATCCACGCGCAGTGGACTCCGTGTCGCGCGGCGACGATGTGCCGTCGGGAGCGGCCGAACCAGGATTCATTTCGGGTTCGACGGCACGGGGATCGTCAACGGCAGCGGGGGCAGGGACGGGGTCGGGGACGACGGTGGCCGGATCGAGGTCGCCAGGTGGTGGGGCCGTGGGTGGTGGGGCCAGCGGAAATCCACTACCGGCGGCGGGCGGTTCGTCTTCCAGCGAGGCTTGGGGAGTTCGCGGGCGGAATGGCGCGAAGCCGGCCGCTCCACTGCGGAGTGGATTGACGCGGGCTCGCAGCGGCGCGGCTGCCGAGTCGGCTCGGAGTGGGTTGTTACGCGATTCACTGAACCGATTCACCGGCAATCGAGCCTCTGGCGAGCTGTCCTCACCGGTCGAGTTTTGTTCATCCGTGGGAGGTCCCGTCGCGTCGCGGCTGTCTGGATCGCGGCTGCCTGGATCGTTCGCGAGCGGGTTTGCGGGTTCCGGCGGAGCGACACCGGGAGGCGCATTTCCGGGAGGCGTGAAAGCCGGTGGAGCGAAGCGGGGGGCGGCGATCTCGGGGACTGCGAGCGTTCCGCCGCGTAGGTCGGGCGATGGGGCCGGTTCGAATCCGGGCGCGTTGGGAAACGCGGTGGGCGGGGCGGTGTCGCCTTCGAGTGGCCCACTGGCGATCGCGTCGCTTGGGGGCGAGCTGTTTGTGGGCGGATCGAAGGGGGGCGAGTTGAAGGGAGGCGGTTCGGCCGGTGGAGTCGACGGGTCACGAGGGGTGGCGAAAGGCGAGAACGAATCGCCGTTCGACGGGCTTTCGCCGCTTTCCACGGTGAGTGGGCTGACAGGAGGCGGCGCGGCGGACTGAGATTCGGGAGGTGGCGAGCTCCGTTGTCCGCAGCCGCTGGCGAAGACCGAGACGAAGGTCAAGACGATCGCGGCGCTGCGAGCGGCGCTGCCGAGTTTCGTTTGGTGTTGGAATGCGTTCGCCATATCTCCCCCGTCCTCCGCCGCCGACTCTTCTGCTCTTCTCAGATCAAATCGGGAGTAGGGGCGGCTACGTTTAGGGAGATTGTGTGGAATTTGGCGATTATGCCGAAACTGCCGGTCGTTTAGGTCTTTGGGAGAAGGCTGAGCACAGCGGCGCTGGGGCGCGCGATCACATGAGCCGCGATCAGCTTGCCCAGTCCCTCCACCTTTTGCTTGCCGGACTCGACGGCCGCCTTGACGGCCGCGACGTCGCCTTTGATGACGACGGTGATGTAGCCGCCTCCGAGCTTTTCCTTGCAAACCACTTCCACATTCGCCGCCTTGCAAGCACTGTCGATCGCTTCGAAGACGGCCGTGAATCCTTGGGTTTCGATCAGTCCGAGCGCGAACGAGGGATCGGGCATAGAGCGGCTGTCCTTTCGGGAAGAGGGCGATTCAGCGGACGGAACAGCGGGCCGAAAGACCACGTCCTGTTCGATCAAGGGGTTGTATTCCGAGCGGCTTTCGAGCGCCGGCCAAGCGGCGGTGGCCGGTCGCGGCATGATGGCTTTCAGTGGCGCGCCGCCCATGCGTTCCGCGAGCTCGTAGCCGGCGGCCAAGGCGGCTGCTACCGCCGCAGGGTCGCCGAGGATCTTAAGGACGACGCCGTAGAAATCGTTGAGTTCGGCTTGCAGCAAGCGGACATTGGCCGCTTTTTCCATGGCGTCCAAGGCCGCCAGCGCGGGTGTGAGGCCCGTGGTTTCCAGGATTCCCAAGCAATCGGCCACGTGACGACATCCTCCGCGTTGCGACAGGCCATGATTCGACGCGACTTGGTAATATACCGAAACTTCGTCGCGGCGGGCCGTCACTGGCGGCGTCCGTCATTCGCCGCGCACTCGCCATGGAAGGAACCACGCTTGTCCGCACCATCCGCTTCCCACGCCAGCAACCCGGCGATCGCGATCCCCGCTGGATTCCGTCTGTCCGTCGTGATTCCGGCGTACAACGAACGGGACACCATCGAGCCGATCGTGGAGCGGGTCCGGCAGTGTGGCGTCCCCGTGGAGATCATCGTGGTGGATGACGGCAGTCGGGATGGTACTCGGGAAAAACTCCGCGCGATGGAAGAGGCCGCTGCGGGAGTGGCGTCGGGAACCGGAACCGACGCCTCAGGGGGGGCCAGAGCAGGGACCGGAACCGGGGCGGGTAGCGGGACGGGTAGCGGTTCCCCGGACTACCCGCTGCGGGTTGTCTTTCACGAGCGGAACCAAGGCAAAGGGGCGGCGGTGCGTACGGGGATGCTGAAGGCGACCGGGAACGTGGTGGTCATCCAGGACGCCGATCTGGAATACGATCCTGGCGAGTTTCCCCGGCTGCTGCGGCCGATCTTGGAGGACCGCGCCGACATCGTCTACGGCAGCCGTTTTTTGGCCGGAGACCGCTCCGTATCGCCCGCCTGGCACCGGCATGGCAACGGATTCCTGACGCGGCTCTCCAACTTGCGTACGCGGTTGAAGCTGACCGATGTCGAAACGTGCTACAAGATGTTCCGCCGCGAATTGATCCAGCCGATCGCCGCGACGCTGCGTGAGAAGGGGTTCGGCATCGAGCTCGAGATCACCGCGAAATGCGCTCGGCTGCCGGGCGTTCGATTCCTCGAACTGCCGATCAGCTACGCGCGCCGCTCGTA
>JBIKVL010000713.1:0-3326 GCA_044356875.1 Pirellulaceae bacterium
GGAACACGTTCGCGCCTGGGTCGTGCGGCTTCTTGGCGACGATGGCCGTTATGAACAACGGGATCTCGTCCTCCTCGAACGGCTCGCGGCCACCGATCCCGCCGCGCTCGTGCGGCTCCATATCGCTTCCGCGCTCTCGCGGTTGCCGCTCGACAGCCGACTGTCGATCGCGGCCGCCCTGGCCGCTCACTCGGCCGACGCTTCCGACCACAACTTGCCGCTCATGATTTGGTACGGCATCGAAGCGGCCGTGCCCGAGTTCCCTGCCCAGAGCGTCGCGTTGGCGAGTTCGTCCCGCATTCCCCTTGTGCGCCAATACATCGCGCGTTTGCTTAGCGAACGTCTCGACACGCAGCCCGCTCCGATCGAATCGCTGCTGGCCGCGGCCACCAAAGCCACGGACGCCTCGGTGGCTCACGATGTGGTTGTTGGCCTAGCGGATGGGCTCAGAGGCTGGCGTCGAGCACCGCAACCGCAGGCGTGGACGGCGTTCGCCGCCCGGGTCGCTCGCAGCGAAGAGCCCGCCATCCGCGACCGGCTGCGCGAGTTGGGAGCCCTATTTGGCGATGGGCTGGCGCTCGAACAACTCCGACAAATCGCGCTCGACGCCAACGCCAGCGGTGAATCGCGACGCGCCGCGGTGCGGGCGATCATCGAGGGTCGTCCAGACGATCTTGCCGCGTTCCTGAAACGGCTCGCAGCCGACCGCAATATGCTCGGAGCGGCCGCTCGCGGACTTGGCGTCCTGGCCGATCCCGACACGCCGAAAATGCTGCTGGATCGCTGGTCGCAACTCACGCCGGAAGATCAACGCGGGGCCGTCGAAACGCTCGTCTCACGTCCCGCCTATGCCGCCGCGCTGTTGGAGGCCGTCGCCAACAAGCGGCTGCCTTCGAGCGAAATCTCCGCGTGGCACGCCCGGCAGATTCGTGGCCTCAACGATCCACGATTGAACGAACGGCTCCGCGAACTCTGGGGCGAAGTCCGCGAGACCAGCGAGGAGCGCGCGAAGCAACTCGAGCAACTTCGTGGCCAACTTGCGCCTGAGAGGCTAGCCAAAGCCGATCTTGATCAAGGTCGAGCGGTATTCGAAAAGGTGTGCGCCAACTGCCACGCCTTGTTCGGCAAGGGAAACGCGATCGGCCCCGATTTGACCGGCGCCAATCGCGGCAATCTGCATTACCTGCTCGAAAACATCGTCGACCCCAGCGCGAGCGTCGCCGCCGACTTCCGCACCTCTACAGTCGTGCTCGCCGACGGCCGCGTTGTAACCGGCGTTGTCAGCCACCCCACGCCCAAAACCGTGGCCGTGCAAACGGCGACTGAGAAACTGACGCTTCCGGCCAACGACATCGAGCAGATCAAGCCGACGAATCAGTCGCTGATGCCGGAAGGGCTATTCAACACGCTGTCCGCCGACCAGATCCGCGATCTAACGGCGTTTCTCATGTGGCGCGCTCCAGGCCAACGGTAACCGGTTTTCCACAAGAGGAGCATGAACCGATGCAAGTCCCCCAAGCACCGCCATCGACGCTGGCCACGCCTCCTTGGGCAGGCGCTCAGCCGCGAGCCGGGTCCAGCCTGTCGGCTGATCGTTCCGCCATCCCGCCGGTCGCGCGCCTGTTCCTGTATCTACTGGCCATAGCGCCGCTCGGCCACTTCCCGGTGGTGACGGCGGCCGCCGAGCCGCTCGAGGCGGCCGTCGCGCGTGTGGACATCACCAGCCCACAGGCGATGCGAGTCAATGATCCTTCGTACGCCAAGGTTTTGACGTTGCGCCAAGGTAAACAAGTCGCCGTGCTCGTGACCGTTGACGCGGTGGCGATCGGCGGGATCGGCGCGATTCCCGGAACTTTTATGGATTCGCTGCGAAACGAGCTAGCTGCCGATCCGGTCATCCCGGCCGATAATCTCGTGGTGAACGCCAGCCACTGCCATGGCGCGGTGCGGTCGGACAGCGATAAGCTGGTGGTTGCCGCAGTGCGCGAAGCTTGGAAAAAACTGGCGCCGGTGAAGATCGGTGTTGGGTCAGCGACGGAGAAGCGGATCAGCGAGAATCGTCGAGTGACCCTGAAGGATGGCAGCCAAGTCGATATGCGACGCGCCTACGCGTTCGCTTGGGATGACGAGATCGAGTCGACCGGGCCGATCGATCCGCAAGTCGGTTTGCTGCGTATCGATCGGATGGACGGCCGACCGCTGGCGGTGGTCTATAATTTCGCCTGCCATCCGATTATGAATCCGCCGAGCAAAGGCACGTCGGCCGACTTTCCCGCCTACGCCTCCCAGGTCCTCGAAAAGGCGCTCGGACATGGCGCGCTGGCGTTTTTCGTGCAGGGTTGCGGCGGCGACATCAACCCGGTTCGCTACAAAGAGGTCCGCACGCCACCCGACGCCGAACCGCTCGGGTTGATGCTCGGGGCGAGCGTGCTCGAAGGCGTGCGCAGCATCGAAACTTCGGAACAAGCGCCGCTCGCGGTAAAGACCTTGCGGTTGGCCGTGCCTCGGGCCGCCGATTATCCGCAGCGGATTGCGGCGATCGAGTCCGAGCGGACCCGGCTGGTCGATTCGCTGAAGAGCACCAACATCAACTTCAAGACGTTTGTGCCGTTGCTGATCCAACAGCGGCTCTCGCCCGAGTTTCCCTCGGCGTACGCCCAAGGTTATTTCCACGATAAGGCGATTGATCGGGACGACCTGGAGCGGTTGGACAACGAGAGCCGGCAACAAGTGGAGAGCTACCTGCGGAACATCCAGATCATGGAACGGCTCACGCGGCTCAATACCAACCTGGCGCTGCTCAAAATGCACCAAAAAAAGGCGCAGGCGGCCGCTGTCGACGCGATCGACGTGGAGCTGTGCGGATTGCGGATCGGCGACTTCAAACTGGTGACTTTCCCCGGAGAGCTAACCGTCCAAATCGGTTTGAATATCAAGAAAGCGGCGCAAGACGCCAACGCCTTCGTCGCCGGCTACACGAACGGCTACATTTACTATTTGCCCACCATCGAGCAACGCAAGAACACCGGCTATGCACAGGAAGATTGCGATTGCATGGTGGCACCGGAATGGCAGCGGATCTTCGAAACCAACGCCGCCGAAATGCTCAAACGGCTCTGATAACCGTTTCCGACCTCCCTGCCCGATTAGCCGAGCCGCGCCAGCGACCGGTTCTAGGCGGACTCGGCCGGAGCCGAACGGAAACCGGCCGCTGGCGCTGAGCCGGCTAATGCAACCGGCAGCTGGCGCTGAGCCGGCTAATCGAATCGGCCGCGCGCCTTCATCAGCCGAGCCGCGCCAGCGGCCGGTTCTAGGCAGATTCGGCC
>JBIKVL010000714.1:0-3324 GCA_044356875.1 Pirellulaceae bacterium
ACTCGAAATCCGCGGCCGCCGTTTCGGCTGGCATCTCGGCCGCCGTCTCGGCTTCCGCCATTTCCCGGGCGTGGTAGCTGCTGCGCACAAACGGCCCGCTCGCGACCTGGCTGAAGCCCAGCTTGCGGGCCAGTTCGCCGAGCTCCTCGAATTCGTCGGGATGGATGTAGCGAACGACCGGCAAGTACCGCGGGCCGGGTTGCAGATACTGGCCGAGCGTCAGGAAATCGCACTCGTGGTCGCGGAGGTCGGCCAGCACTTCCAGCACTTCCTCGCGGGTTTCGCCCAGTCCGAGCATCAAGCCGCTTTTCGTCTTGATTCGCGGATCGAACCGTTTGACCCGTGCGAGCAGTTCCAGCGTCCAGGCGTAATCGGACTTGGGACCGCGAACTTCACGATAGAGCCGGGGCACCGTCTCCGTGTTGTGGTTGAACACTTCAGGCTCGGAACGGCAGACGACTTCGAGCGCTTCCTTGCAATGGACGAAGTCGGGCGTAAGGACTTCGATGGTGGCCCCTGTGCGGCGCCGCACGGCGAGCACGCATTGGCGGAAATGCTCGGCCCCGCCATCCGGCAGATCGTCGCGGGTCACGGACGTGATCACGACATGTTTCAGGCCCAGTCGATACGCCGCCTCGGCGAGCCGCTCCGGTTCGTCCGCCTCGGGCAAAGCCGGCCGGCCGCGATCCACGGAACAAAAACCGCAGGGGCGGGTGCAGACTTTGCCGAGCACCATGAAGGTGGCTGTCTTCTGCGACCAGCATTCCATTCGGTTTGGACACTTCGCCTCTTCGCACACGGTTTCGAGCCGCAGTTCTTCCACCAAGCGGGCTGTGAAGTGGTTCGCGTTTCCCCGGGGCAGCTCGCGCCGCAGCCACTCGGGAAGCCGCCGCTGAGCGGGCGGTTCCAACGCGACCACGTTGACGGCCGTAATGACGGCCGCGTTGACGGCCGTGTTGACGGCCGTGTTCGACGTGGCTCCAAGCGGCTCAATACGCACCAGCGTAGGCGGGGCAAGGGAATCCGAATGGGGTTCGGCGGCCATCTCCGAGCTTTCCATGGAGAAATCGAGTGAAGCGACGACGTGCCATTATTGCCTGGGAAGTCCTTCGCCACCATGGTAGAAAAGTGGCGGAATTTGCGGCGAGGTGTGGAGGCATGTGGCAACAGATCGGCTTTGGAACCATGTTGATCGGCGTGTCCGCTGTCCTGCTGTGGCATCAACGCCGCTGGGAGGCAGCGTCGTCGACCGCGCTCGACTCGACGTCCTCCGATCGTCGTCGGCGGCGCCGCCGCCTGTCCTGCTGGCTGATCGGTGTCGTCGGCGCAGCGCTCGTCGCCGGCTCGCAACTCTATTCGCCCCTGTCTTTCGTCCTGTTTTGGACCGCAATCCTGCTACTGACGCTGACCCTTGCCGGACTGGGCATCGCCGATTTTTGGAGCACCCGCGAACAGGTGCGGGCGCTGCACATCGAACACCGCCGCGAGACCGAGCGGATGCGGGATGAATTGAAAGCCGAGTTCGAGCGATACCGAGCGGCGCGGGAGCCCAATCAACGCCGCTGAACTCGAACAACCACTGGGAACGCGAGCAACCGCTCGTCCCTCCTGCCGCACCGATCACACGCACCACACCTTGAGGAATTCGCCGTGAAGCCATTGAACATCGCTGTCTATCCAGGAGACGGAATCGGGCCGGAAGTGATAGACCAAACCCTCCGAGTGCTCGACGCCACCGCGACGGTCGAATCGGCCTCCCAACCTGCGGCCACGGAACGGTCGTTGTCGTTCCGTTTCGAGCACCTCCCCTGGGGTGTCGCCTACTGGGAACGAACCGGCAAGTTGGTTCCCGACGACTTCCTGGAAATCTTGCGGCCGTGCGACGCGATTCTCCTGGGCGCCGTTGGCTGGCCCGCGAAAGTCCCCGACCACCTCACGCTGGCGCCGCTGGTGCGGATTCGCCAGGCGTTCGACCAGTACGCCTGCGTGCGGCCCGCCAAGCTGTACCCCGGCTTGCGGAGCTATTTGGCCGACAAAGGGCCGGCGGACATCGACATGGTCGTGTTGCGGGAGAATTCGGAAGGCGAGTACATCGACAATGGCGGACGCTTCCAACGCGGCACGCCCGCCGAGTTCGCGGTGCAGACGGCGCTGCATACCCGCAAGGGGGTCGAACGGATCCTGCGTTACGGCTTCGAACTGGCGCGAGGCCGGCGCCAACGGCTGACGATGGCGACCAAGTCGAACGCCCAGCGGTACGCCTACGTCCTGTGGGACGAGATTCTGGAGGAGCTGGCGCCGCAGTATCCGGATGTCGCCGCCGAACGCCAGCACTGCGACGCGGCCTTAATGAACATGGTGCGGTGGCCGGAACGCTTCGATGTGATTGTCGCGTCGAACCTGTTCGGCGATTTGCTCACCGACCTGGGTGGCCTGTTGGGCGGCGGACTCGGGCTGGCTCCGAGCTGCAACGTAAACCCTGAACGGCGGTTTCCGTCGATGTTCGAACCGGTGCATGGCTCGGCGCCGGACATCGCCGGCCGTGGAATCGCCAATCCGGTCGCCGCCATCCTCAGCGCGGCGATGATGCTCGACCATCTTCAGTTTCCCGCCGCCGCAGCCCGGATCCGCCGGGCCGTCGCCCGCGCGTTGGCCGCTGGCCACCGCACGCCCGATCTCGGCGGCACGCTCGACACTCGGCAAGCGGCCGACCGGATCATCGCAGCGCTCGCGGATTGAGTTGGCTCCGCGAAAACAACCGCTCGTCCGCTTTACAGCCTTTCGGCCGCGCGTTCCGATAACCGCCGTGAGGCGACGAGCAAATCTCGCCCGGCCGCGTTCCACCCCATCGTCGATCAGGAGTTTGTTTTCATGCTGAAGATTCTCGTCGCGTTGTCGTTTTGTTTCGTGGTCGCCGCCGTCGCCTCCCAGACGGCTTCCGGCGAACAACCGAGTGGCGTGAAAGCGGCGGACAAGGCCAGTGAAAAGGCCAGTGAAAAGCTGCTGCGGCACGTGGTCTTGTTCAAGTTCAAGAAGGAAGTAACGGCCGCGCAAGTCCAGGAGGTGGTCGACGCCTTCCGGGCTTTGCCGAGCAAGATCGACGCGATCCACAGTTTCGAGCATGGCACCGACGTGAGCGTTGAAAACAAGGCGGCGGGCTTCACGCACGGATTCCTGGTCACGTTCCGGGATGAGAAGGGCCGCGACGTCTATCTGCCCCATCCGGCCCATCAAGATTTCGTCAAGCTGGTCGGACCGCGATTGGAAAACGTGCTGGTGTTCGATTACTGGTCAGCCAAGTAACGAACCGACCGTCGCCCAAAC
>JBIKVL010000031.1:0-11874 GCA_044356875.1 Pirellulaceae bacterium
CGCCGCGTGCTGGTCAATCGACTGTGGATGAATCATTTTGGCGAACCGCTGGTGGCGACGCCCAGCGATTTCGGGATTCGCGCCGAAGTCCCGCCGCAACACGCCGCGCTCGACTATTTGGCCGCCACCTTGCTGGAACGCGACTGGTCGCAGAAGGCGATCCATCGCGAATTGGTGTTGTCGACGGTCTACCGGCAGTCGAGCGTGGATCGGCCGGACGCTCGAGCGGTCGATCCGGAAAACCGGTTGTATTGGCGGATGAACCGTCGTCGGTTGGAATTCGAGTCGCTGCGGGATTCGCTGCTCGCGCTCTCCGGCGAACTCGACGCCAGTTTGTATGGACGGCCCGTGGAGATCACTCGGCCGCCCTTCTCGAATCGCCGCTCGGTGTACGGTTACATCGATCGGCAGGATCTTCCGAATCTACTGCGCGTCTTCGACTTCGCGAGCCCCGACCAGAGTAGCGAACGTCGGCCACGCACCACCGTGCCCCAGCAAGCGCTGTTCCTCATGAACTCGCCGTTCGTCCTGGACCGCGCGAAAGCGCTGGAGCCGATCGCCTTGGCGGCTTCGGCTGGCGGCGCTCCGTCTGGCGGCGTGACGGGCGGCAACGCGGGCGGAGTGGACGCCTTGTACCGCCAACTGTTCGCGCGATTGCCGAGCGACAGTGAGCGGCGGTTGGGGCTCGCGTTCCTCGCGTCCGCCAGCGAGCCTTCGGCGGAAGTGAAGCTGTCGGCTTGGACCCAGTACGCTCAACTGCTGCTGCTCACCAACGAAGTCGCGTTCATCGATTAGCGAAACAAGGATTATGGCTATGAGCGACCACCGCAACCAATTGCCTTTGGGGAACGCGTCGGGGACGGACGGGATGGGCGACGCGGTGTTGGCGGCGTCGGGGTGGACGAGACGCGAGTTGCTGCGGCGTTCGGGCATGGGTTTCGCGATGCTCGGGCTGGCGGCGGTCGCGCGGGACGACGAGCGGCGATCGGCCGCGGCTGGCGCGGAGAGCTATCGGAATCCGCTGGATCCCCGGCCGGCCCATTTTCCCGCGAAGGCGAAGCGGGTCATTCATCTGTTCATGAATGGCGGTCCGTCGCACTTGGACACGTTCGATCCCAAGCCGGCGCTGGAGAAGTACGCTGGCAAAGCGTTGCCGATGGCGAATTTGCAGACCGAGCGGAAGACCGGGGCCGCGTTCCCTTCGCCGTTCAAGTTCGCTCGCTACGGCGAGTGCGGCTTGGAGGTGAGCGAACTGTTCGCGAACACGGCCCAGCACATCGACGACATCGCGGTGATTCGCTCGATGCATGCCGACGTGCCCAATCACGAGCCGTCGTTGTTGTTGATGAACTGCGGCGAATCGCGGTTGGTGCGGCCCAGTCTTGGGTCGTGGGTCACGTACGGTTTGGGTTCGGACAATCAGAATCTGCCGGGGTTCATCGCGTTGTGTCCGAACGGCTATCCGATTTTGGAAACGCAGAACTGGCAAGCGGCGTTTTTGCCGGGCGTTTACCAGGGCACGCACATCAACACGCAGCATCAGGATATCCGCAAGCTGGTGGAGAACATCCGCAACGACTCGGTGCCGTTGGCCGCCCAGCGTCGGCAATTGGATCTGCTTGCCGAATTGAACCGCGGGCATTTGGCGGAACGCGGGCATGATCCGGCGCTCGAATCGCGGATCCATTCGTTCGAGCTCGCGTTCCGCATGCAGCAAGAGGCTGGCGAGGCGTTCGACGTGAGCCGCGAGCCGAAGCATGTGCTGGACGCATACGGTCCAGGCACACAGGCGCGGCAGATTCTGATCGCTCGGCGCCTGATTGAACGCGGAGTGCGGTTCGTGCAGGTTTGGCATGGGGCTGGCCAGCCGTGGGACAACCACGACGACATCGCGGTCAATCATCGCAACCTAGCCAATCAGTGCGACCGGGCGATCGGCGCGCTCATCACCGACCTCAAGCGGCTTGGGCTGTTCGAGGAAACGCTGATCGTGTGGGGCGGCGAGTTCGGACGCACTCCGACGGTGGAACTGCCGCAAGCTGGGGCGAACGCGGGAAAGATCAATGGCCGCGACCACAATCATTGGGGCTTCACGACGTGGCTGGCGGGCGGCGGCGTGAAGGGGGGACAAGCGTACGGTGCGACCGATGAGTTTGGCTTTCAGGCGGTCGAGAAGAAGGTCCATGTCCACGACCTGCACGCCACGATCCTGGCGTTGCTCGGTTTCGACCACACGAAGCTGACCTATCGCTACGCCGGCCGCGACTTCCGACTCACCGACGTCCACGGCACCGTGGTCCGCGATCTGATCGCGTGAGCGTGGGGCGCTATGATGAACGCCTCCTTGCGGGCGCGGGCGCCACGCGACTCGGGGTGACTTCCTCGTAAGAGACCTCGGGCGTGTCCGGTAACCCAGGGCGGCGCGTCGCGGCTGCGCCGCAACTCTCTGCCCTGGGCTAATTTTTCACTGCCCTTCGGAGCGTTAGGACGATCACACCGCGTGGGCCGGGCGCCGAAGGGGCCGCCCAGCCCCGAAGAATCGCCATGCCTCAATTTGGGTGCCAAGCCCCGACTGGACCGGCCATGCCCCGAAGAAACGGGATGGAAACGTGATCGATCGTGTCAGTTCGCGCGTCAGCTCGGCTGCGGGCCGGCGGCCAGACCGGGCACTCGCGGGTCGCTCACGCCTTGAAAGACCCCACGCGCCGCGTCCCAGGTGATCGCTTGGCTCACGCCCAGTCCGTCCACCAGTTTTAGCGTGTGGCCTCGGGATCGCAGCGAGTCCTGCAGCGATTGCGGAGTGCTCCGTTCGAGCCGCAGTTCGTCCGGCGCCCACTGATGATGGAACCGCGGTCCGCCCAGACATTCCTCGAGCGGCGCTTCCAAGTCGAGCCGCCGCAACAACGCGATCAACACCTGGGAAATGATCGTGGGACCGCCCGCCGCCCCGACCGTCATGATCGGCCGCTTGTCCCGCAACACGATCGTCGGACTCATGCTCGACAACGGCCGCTTGCCGGGCGCGACCGCGTTCGCTTCCGCCCCCACCAACCCAAAAGCGTTCGGCTGGCCGGGCTGAGCCGAGAAGTCATCCATTTCGTTGTTCAAAATCACGCCGGTGCCGGGCACAATCACCTTCGACCCGAACGTCGTGTTCACCGTGGTCGTCAACGCGACCCAGTAGCCGGACGCGTCCGCTGCCGCCACGTGCGTGGTGTGCTTCTCGAAAACGTCTTCGTCAGCCCGCGGCGGCATGCCGTGGCCCGCGACCCGCGTCGCCCGCTTGGGATCAATCGTCCGTCCCAGCGACTCGGCGTACGCCTTGTCGATCAACCCGCGTGGCACTCGCGCGAAGTCGGGATCGCCCAGCCAATGGGCGCGGTCGGCGAAGGCCCGCTTCATCGCCTCGGCCACCACGTGCGTCCACTCCGCCGGATCGCGGCGATAAGTCTCCGCCAACGCGATCGGTTCGAGCATCGCCAGCATTTGCGCGACATGCACACCGCCCGAGCTCGGCGGCGGGAAACCAATAACCGAATGGCCGCGATACGTGGTCGTCAACGGCTCGCGCCGACGCACTCGATACGCGCCAAAGTCGCTGGTCGAGAGCACTCCGCCGTTTTCGGCCATCCACTGGCCCACCGACCGAGCGAACGGTCCGCCGTAAAACCACTCGGGCCCTTCCGCGGCGATCGCTCGATACGTGCGGGCCAAATCCGGTTGTCGGAGCGTTTCGCCCACCCCGAATGCCTGGCCGTCCGGCCGCAGCAGAACAGCTTTGGAACCAGGAAAACGCGCGATTTTCGCGGCGTTCGCCGCCAACTTCGCGGCGTACACACGGTCGAGCGCAAACCCGTTCTCGGCGAGCGCTGCGGCGGGTTCGAGCACTTCGGCGAGCCGCCGTTTGCCGAACCGCTCGAGCGCCTCCGCGTAGACCGCCAGCGCTCCGGGAACCGCGACGGCCAGCGGTCCGGTTTGGCTTGCTTCGGCGTCCAACTTGCCGTCACGCACATACATGTCGCGATGCGCGCGAGCCGGCGCCATCTCGCGGCCATCCAGCGCATGAACGGACCCGTCGGGCGCGCGAATCAACAGCAGGCTGCCGCCGCCCAACCCTGAATTGTGGCCATCGACCACGCCCAGCGTCACCGCCGCCGCGATCGCCGCATCGACGGCATTGCCACCCGCGCGAAGCGCCGCCAAACCGGCTTCCGTCGCCAGCGGATGCACCGTCGCCACCATCGCCCGAGGCGACTCGGCCGCCTTGGGCCGCGCCTCCTCCGCCATGCAGAGCGCCGCCTCACCCAAGCCACTCATCGACGCCCAACCTCCCGTCCCCACGAGCGACATCCCCGCCAGCGACATGCCCGCCAGCGAAATGCCAGACAGCGAAATGCCAGACAACGACATGCCTGCCAGCGCCGCTCGGCGATCCAGCGAATGCTTCGACATCCGTGCCTCGCGCACCAACTCGCCAGTCGTCATGGCATTCGCCCTTTCTCGGAACAATTTTCAGGGAGTTGCGGTTGACGACGTCGATGGGCGGGACGACTCACGCGTTGAGCCGCACTGAGGGATCGTCCGCGACATTGACCCAGACGTGAACGTGGGGGACGCCACGGAAGTTCCAGACGAACGACGGCCCTTCCAGCCGCCAGTTGTCCCACACCCGGTCGCCACCGAGATCCTCGTCGGTGAAGAACGCCAGCGAGCACTTGTCGAGTCCGCCTTGCGTCTTGAGCGCCGCGAGCACTTCGTCGCGATCGTTTTGACGGTACGGTTCGATCAGCGTCCGGAGCACCTTTTGCACCAGTTCGCGTTGATCGGCCGACAATTCGGAAACCGCAATGCCGGGGAACTTGCCTTGCCCGCCTTGGAAACCGACGGCGGACTCGTCCGGCGTCTTCGACACTTCGGCCTTCTTCCGCTGGGCGCCGTCGAGCATCGCGTAGACCTCGTTGGCGGCGAGCGCCTGCGGCCAAAACACATTATTCGGATGGCCCGGCTTTTCATTGAAACCGCTCGCGGCGTGTCCGTAGAAAATCGGTCCGCCGAACGCCATGTGACCGGTGGAATTGCCGTCGCACCGCAGCGTCATGTGACGGCCGGTCATCACAAACTCGAATTGCTTCGAGCCGGGCTCGCCGAAGATGGCGATGTTTTGCGACTTTCCGAATCCGCCCGCGTCGTCCTTGAGCTGCTTGTCGATGCGAGCGTGCCATTCGGGCTGGATCAGCCCCTCGAAAATGCTCCGCACCAGCTGCTTTTGGTCGCTCGTGAAGAAATCGCTGTTGATCACCGGCTTGGTGATATGCCAGTTGTTCGAGATGCGGGTGCGAAGCAGACCGCGTTGCGGATCCTGGTGATCCCACGCGAAGCAGACCTCTTTCCGCTGCGTTTCCGACAGTGAATCATGCAGCACCTTGACCAGCGATTCGGGCGTCGAGCCCGCCGTGGCGCCCGGCTTTGACGGGGCGCCTTTCGCATCCTCGTTGGCGGACGCCGATTGGCCGGTCCCCAACAAGCCTGATCCGAACCGTCCCGCGCCGCCCGCGCCAGCCGTGGGGCCGAACCAGGCCGGTCCCTCGACGACCGTCGAGGCGGCCACGGCGGCCAGCCCGATGCCGGTCCGTCGCAAGAAGTCGCGTCGCGCGACCTCGTTGGCGCCGAGCTGTTCGCCGCTCCGTTCCGCCTTCCGCCCCGCATCGACTGGTTCGCTACGCATGATTCGCCTCCGGGAAAATGTCGGGATGACGGCGGTGAATTACTCGGCCACCGCCGTGGCCGCGTCGTCGCTGGCGACGCGATCCAGGCCGGGAAGTTTACCGCGCAGCTCGCGCGGCAAGGGGAAGTAGACGCTTTCTTCCCGCAGCGAACGCGATTCGACCGTGGCCGCGAACCGTTGCCGCATAAACTCGACGCAGTCCTGCACCACCGATTCCGGCGCGCTCGCGCCGGCCGTGACGACCACCGTCTCGACGCCTTGGAACCACTCGAGCCGCAGATCGGCGACGCCGTCCACGAGGTAGGCCGGAATGCCGCGTTCGCTGGCAAGCTCGCGGAGCCGCTGGCTGTTCGAGCTGTTTTGGCTGCCGAGCACGAGCACCAAATCGGCGTCCGGGGCGAGCACCCGGACGGCCTCCTGGCGGTTCTGCGTCGCGTAGCAAATGTCTTCTTTCGGCGGGCCAATGAGCTGCGGAAAACGGGCCTTCAGCCGGTCGATGATCCGGTTCGCGTCGTCGACGGACAGCGTGGTTTGGGTCAGGTAGGCGAGCTTCGCGTCGGCGGAAACCTCCAAGCGGTCGACGTCCTCGACGCTCTCCACCAGCCGCATCGCCTCGGGCGCTTCGCCCATCGTGCCCACAACCTCGTCGTGGCCATCGTGGCCGACCAACAGGATCGTGTACCCTTCCTTCGCGAACCGGACCGCTTCGAGATGCACCTTCGTGACCAGTGGACAGGTGGCGTCGATCGCGTACAGTTTTCGCTCGCGGGCGACGCGGCGAATCTCCGGCGACACCCCGTGCGCCGAAAACAACAGATTGCCGCCGATCGGAACTTCGTCCAATGAATCGACGAACACGGCGCCGCGATCGCGAAACGTCTCGACCACGTAGCGGTTGTGGACGATTTCGTGGTAGACGTACACGGGCGGCCCGAACGCCCGCAGCGCCAGGTCCAAGCTTTCGATCGCCATATTCACGCCCGCGCAAAAACCACGCGGACTGGCCAAGACAATTTTCATAGGGCCTCCTCCGGCTGTGAATGACATCCTAGGCGAAGCCATCCCGGAACGGCGAGAGGGCCAAGCGGCGTCTGGCAGCGGCGACAGCCGCGAACCGACACGCGAAGCGAGGCGCGAACCGAGTGGCGAACCGCCGCTTGTCGCAAGCGCATCGGCAATCTGGCCGAGCCTCCCCGGCCCATTCCTGGAAAAACTGTGCTGGCCGCCCGCTTTGACCGGACAAGGCCAATCCCCAGGACAGTTCGACAACGCCGTCGATCCGCCAGAGACTTGCTCGGCGCGGGCGTGGTCGCTTGCTGCCGCCCAAGCCTACTGCCGAGAACTGGCCCGCAAACACTACGAGAACTTCACCGTCGCCGGCTGGCTCACCCCCACCGAACTGCGGCAGCCGATCGCCGACATCTACGCCTTCTGCCGCTGGGGGGACGACCTGGCCGACGAACTCCCCGGCAGCGCCGCCCAGCGACTCGCGGCGCTCGATTGGTGGCAGTCGCAGCTCGACGATTGCTGGCAACCATTGACCGTGCCCTCGCTCGTCTCGTCGCCCTCGCTCATATCGTCGCCAGCACCCGCGTCGTCGTCACATCGCTCGCACAGACTCGACCGCGTCCATCCCGTGTTCGTGGCGCTGCGGGAGACTCGTGAACGATTCGATCTGGAAGTGTCGCCGTTCCTGGCGCTGCTGACAGCCTTTCGACAAGACCAGACCTGCACGCGCTACGATACCTGGGAGCAAGTCTTGGATTACTGTCGGAATTCGGCGGCGCCGGTGGGACGGTTGCTGCTGCGGTTGGCTCGGTTGGACGATCGCCGCGAGGTGAAACTGGGCGAGTGGTCGGATGCGATCTGCTCGGGGTTGCAGATTGCGAACTTTTGCCAAGATCTGCGGGACGACTGGCAGCGGGGAAGGATCTATTTGCCGCGCGAGTCCTGGGCCCGGCAGGGGTGCGTCGAGTCGGATTTCACGGATGCGACGGCGGCGAAATGGGCGCCGGTCGTGCGCGAAGGGGTGGAATTCGCCGAGCGGTTGTTCGAAGCCGGCCGACCACTGCTGACCGTGGGCCCCGCTTGGCTGCGCAGCGACTTGGCGTTGTTTCTCGGAGGCGGCCAAGCCATCCTGCAAGCCATTCGCGCCCGCCGGTATGATGTCTGGACCGCGCGGCCGACCGTGAGCCGCTGGGCGAAGTGGCGGCTGTTGCCGACCGCGATCCGCGCGCTCCTGGCGGCTCGTCGAGCGAATTAGTTCACAGGTGGTTTATGAGTAGTTCACCGGTAGTTCACGAGTGGCCAGCGGTCGAGTGATCGAGAGTTCAACGGTGGTGTTTCGTTCGTTCGCCGGGAATCGGGAGTGAGCCAGCTTGGATGCGGCGGCCTTATCGATCGAGGACAGCTACCGGCAGTGCGAACAGCTCGCACGCCGCTCGGCTTCCAATTTTTACTGGGCGTTCTGGTTGCTGGACCGCGAACAGCGGCGGTCGATGTACGCGCTCTACGCCTTTTCGCGTCGAACCGACGACGTCGTCGACGGCCCCGTCCCGCTCGCCCTAGCCCCGACGAGCGTCGCGGCTTCCGAGTCGCTTGCTGGTTGGCGTGAAGCGTGGCATGCCGCGTTGGCGGGCGAGTATCGCGATCCGCTGTTGCCGGCGGTCGTGGACACAGTTCGACGCCGCGGGATCCCTCCACGATATCTCGAAGCGATCCTCGATGGCGTCGCTCGCGACCTGCGGCCCGAACCGTTCGCGACCCGCGTTGAGCTGACCGAATACTGTGAAAAAGTGGCTTCCGCCGTCGGAATCTGCTGCCTGCACATCTGGACTGGCCGACCGGAACCGGCTTACGACGCGGCCCGCGAATGCGGACTCGCCTTCCAGTTGACCAACATCCTGCGCGATCTTCGCGAAGACGCCGTCCGCGGACGGCTGTACTTGCCCTGCGACGAGCTCGCCGCTCACCAACTGTCGCCGGCCTGCGTGCAGGCCACGCTGCAACAGGCCACGTTGCGACAGGCCACGCCGCAACAGGCCACGCTGCGAAACGCCGCGGTGCGAAACGCCGCCGATCCGCCCTGCGAAGAGGCGCTTGTCGCCGTTTTGCGGCGGCAAATCGCGATCGCCGCGGCGCATTATGAAGCGGGCTGGGAAACTCGCCGGTTTCTGGTCGGTGGTCCCGGACGCGCGTTCGCCTTGATGTTCAACACGTATCGGGAATTGCTCGCCCGCATCGCCGACGATCCCCGCCAATTGCTCGTTCACGGGCCACGGCTCGGGACCGCTTGCAAGTTGTGGCTCGCCGCCCGCGCCTGCTTCGGTTCCTCTCCGCACGCCCAGTTTCGGCCGATAGCGGCGCCGACGGCGACGCCATGACCGAGCGGGTTGCGGTCATAGGCGGTGGCTTGGCCGGCTTGGCCGCCGCGGTGCGGCTGGTCGAACGGGGCGCTCAGGTCGAACTGTTCGAGGCGCGCAGGCAACTCGGAGGGCGGGCGGGCTCGTTTCACGAGCGCGACACGGCGGCCTGGGTTGATCATTGCCAGCATGTCGGCATGGGATGTTGCCACCGGCTGCTCGCGTTGTGCGACACGATCGGCCGGCCCGATTTCTTTCGCCGCGATCCGCTGTTGCGGTTCGTCGATTCGGCGGGCCGCGTGTTCCCGTTTCGCGGCCGACGCGGCTGGCCCGCGCCGTTGCACCTGGCGCCCGCATTTTTGCGACTCGGCTTTCTTTCCTGGCGCGACCGCTGGTCGATCGGCCGGTCGCTGCTCGCGCTCACCCGCCTCCCCAAATCGTCGGCACTTGATGACCGTTCCATCTTGGAATGGCTGCGGGACCGCGGCACCAGCGACTTGGCGCTGCGCCGCTTTTGGGCGGTGGTGCTGGTGAGCGCGCTCAGCGAAACGCTGGAAGGCATTTCACTTGCCGCAGCCCGCAAGGTGTTCGTCGATGGGTTTCTATCCGCGAACGATGCCTACGAACTGTTGATTCCGGCTTTTCCACTCAATGAACTCAGTGAATCGATCGGCGTTTGGCTGGAGGCGCGCGGCGCCCGCGTCCATCGGGCCACTCGCGTGATTCGCCTCGTGGGTAACTCGCAGTCCATCACCGGCATCGCAGTCGGCCGCCACGACGACGACGAGCGCGGCGAAGCGGTCGAGTTCGCCGATCGCCGCGTCGCGTCTCGTTCCTTCGCGAAAGTCATTGCCGCCGTGCCGTGGCATCGTCTTCGGCCGCTGGCGGAAACGGCCGCGTTCGCCGAAAAGCTCGAACCGCTGTTCGAGCAGCTCGAACAGTTCGAGCCGGCGGCGATCACGAGCGTCCATCTATGGTTCGACCGGCCCGTGATCGACTGGCCGCATGCGGTGCTCGTGGACCGCCTGAGCCACTGGGTCTTCCGGCACGGCGCCACGAGCGCATCGCGGGAATCGGCGGGCGTTCGCAAGCCATCGGCCGAGCATTACTATCAAGTGGTCATCAGCGCCACGCATCGCGATCTGTCGCATCGCCCTCGCGACAACCGTGACTGGACCGCCGCGGTGCTCGCCGATCTACGCGAAGTCTTTCCCGCAGCGCGGGAGGCGGAACTGATACGCTCGCGAGTCGTCACACAGCCCCTAGCTGTCTTTCGTCCCCGGCCCGGACTGGGGCGATTTCGACCAACCGCCCTTACGCCCGTCGAGGGACTCGTTTTGGCTGGCGATTGGATCGACACCGGCTGGCCAGCCACCATGGAAGGGGCGATCCGCGGCGGCGAATTGGCGGCGGCGGCGGTCGTCGCCTCGGAATGACTCACTCGGTTCAAGTCCCAAAGAAGTCGACAGCCCCAGGCAGCGTCGCCAATGGTCGCGGTGTCCGGGGCTCCGGCTAGTCGACATAACCGATCATCGAGGGTAAGCGTGTATTAATTCGATTTGGCTGATCCAAGCGATGAAGTTATCTGCGTGTCGCTGTGTCTCCGTGAGGGCTAAGAGCCGAGCGCGAACAAGTTGTTTCAAGCGAGCGGGCGGCAGCGCCGGTTTCCAAGTCAAAGTCAAACCCGCCCGCCGCGTGAACTTGGTCGTTAGGTTCAGTTAGATATCGGACAAGGTTCAGGCGGGTAGACATAGACGTCGTCGACTCCGACCCCACCTAGGACGCTGCCGCCGAGTCGAGTGGCATACCGCGCGGGGAAACGCTCGTTGATCTCGCGAGCGGCGGCCGCGAGCGGCGAGTCCGCGCTGACGAGGTTGATCCGAAAGGGATCCAGATAAGGGGACGCGAGCGACTGAGCGATCCGCATGACTTCGCCATATCCCTGTCTCACATTCGTGTCGTGGATTTGGTCCGAAGCGATGTACAAGTAATGCAACTCGTCGCCGCTCTCTTTGACCCACAGCGCCACCGAGACTGGTGCGTATTTTGTGAACTCCCGAATGAAAGCCTTGCCGGCGTCGATCTCTTCCTTCACCAACGGGATTTGATCCATGGTAGTACTCCACTTACTGGGTCTGTAACGGCCAAGAACAGCTCTCTCGCCTCTGACTCCGTCCACCTACCATAGCGTGCGCGCTCGTTCCAACGCTTGACAATCAGCCAGTTTTGCCCAAGCAACGGGTTTAATCTGGCATCCGTGTCGCGCGCTGGAGCCAATCCAGCCACTCGCACTAGGACTTCGATTTCGTGCGTGAACGACCGGTTGGCCAATTCCTTGTCGGGAAAGTCGTGCAGGTTGACCAACTTGGCGATGCACGACTTGAGCGCACACTCCACGGCGTAACCCACCACGTAATAAGCGCCAGACCACTGCCCGGTCCGTAGTAGCGAGCTGGCGTCGGCCACTCGTTCGTCGGCAAGTTGTTGCAAATCCGCCCGATTCACGATTCAGGTTTCCTCGCGAATTGCGTCTCTCCGGACTTTGGTCCCCGCATCGTGTCCACGGTCAGAGATCATCGACATCTGGCGATCCTCCTCAGATTGAATCGTATCACGCCAGCGAAGCCATTGCGGCATGGGTCGCGAGACCTGGCGACTTGACGGTCGAGTCTTGCGGATTGCCGGCAAGAAAAGAGGCCTCGCGGCCAATTGAACGATGCCGGGAGGGCCGCCCGTCTCAAAGACGGCCAAACTCAAAGACCGCCCGACTCAAAGACCGCCTGCACC
>JBIKVL010000715.1:0-3310 GCA_044356875.1 Pirellulaceae bacterium
GACTTGAGCTGGTTCAGCGATTCGCGTTCCCGGTCAAGCGACAACTCGCGATCCCGCAGTCGTTGGCTGAGCGTCGCCAGCTCGCCCTCGCGCCGACGCAACTCCTCTTCACGTTCCGACGTGGACGACAACGAGCCGGCCGGATGAACGTCAGGCCCGATGCGTGGCTCAACGCTTGGCCCAACCCGTGGCTCGAAAACGGGGACTTCAGGAGCCTGCGGGCGGCGGGTTCGGGGTTCCGAGAGCCGCTCGGCACGGCTGCGTCCCGAGCCGTGGCGGTCAGCGCTGGAATCAGAGGGAATCGCGTTAGCGGCGTTCAGTCCTGAAGAATCTGTCGCACCGAGCGGTGCGTTCGGATTTTTCTCGTGCGGGCGCTCGACGCGGCGCTCTTCCATTTCGGCCGTTTGACGTTCGATTTCCCGTTGACGCCGCTGCAGGTCGCGAAGTCGCGACTTGAGGTGCGCGAAGATTTGGCGGGCCTGAGCCTGAATGGAATCATCGCTGGCGACCGTCGCCCTCGCGGGCGATGCTTGCGAACGGTCAGCCGCTGTCGCGCTGACACTATCAACGCCGGGAACGCTGTGAACGCCAGTTTCGCCAGTCGCGGCGATAGGGCGTGGGGCGGCGGGTTGGGCTGGAGTCGGCGTCGATGGCGTCGATGGCGTCACGCCGCTGGACGGGGCGGAGGCCGCTACCAGTTCCGGGTTGAGGGAGGACGCAGCGTTGGGGCCGGGATTACTTTCGGGGAGCGTGGCTGGCATTCCCCTCCAGTGCGGCCCCTGCCCCGCTTGGGGCTGGTCCATTCGCACGAAAAAGACGCGCCGCGGCGGTCCGGCGGGAGGCCGGGGCGGCTCGTCGTCGGGCGAAGGGGCGCTCGTCATGGCAATCCGATCCATCGGAACAACCGTCACAATCCGGTGACTCTTCCGGTATCGACCGCCAGCGATAGCCAACTCCAACTAAAATTTCCACGGGTAACGCGAATGCCGCATGATCGGCGGACCGCCGACGAGTTCGAGCGGCCGGTGACTGGGCGTGGCTTGATGGCGCGCGATGCGCGTGCGAGAATTCGCCCGGCATTTATCTTTTTTTCCGATCTTGGATTCGGACGATTTTCGGGAGCGGCTTTCAACCATGAGGATCGAACCACTAGGCGACAAAGTCGTCGTGAAGCGTCTCGAGCCTGAGCAAAGGACGGGGGGTGGAATCGTGTTGCCGGACTCCGCAAAGGAGCGTCCACGACAGGGCCGGGTGCTCTCGGTGGGCGACGGCCGCCGACTGTCGGACGGTTCTCGCGCGTCGCTACAAGTCCGAGAGGGCGACCGGGTTTTGTTCTCCGCATACGCGGGAGCGGAAGTCGTGGTGGAACGCGAGGAACTGCTGATCATGGGTGAAGACGAGATTCTCGCAATTTTGGATTGATCCCATAAACCACTGGCGACGTAGAATGCACGCGGCAGTTTTTAGAGCGGCGAGAGAGGAACCCCGGATAATCCGAGGCGAAACGGCAAGGTGAAACGGATGACGACACGACGGCGTTTCTTGGCGAATGGGCTGACATGGAGCGTGGGTGGACCGATGGCGGCGGGCATCGTCGCGTCGATGGCGCAATTCGCGTCGACCGGCGGTCGAACGGCGGTCGCCCAAGACGCCCCTAAGGCTGGCATCGATGCCGCGAAACAGTACGAGCGAATGGTTTCGCAGGCGGTCGAGTTTTTCCGGACGAAGGCCCAGGCACCCGACGGATCGTACTCGGCGGCTGCCGGTCCCGGGATCACCGCCTTGGTCGCCACCGCGATCCTGAAACATGGCCGATCGCCGGACGAGCCGTTCATCGCCAAAAGCTTGAAGTACCTCGAGCAGTTCATCGAGGCCGACGGCGGACTCAATAAGGCCGGCTCGAAGTACCGCAATTACGAGACGTGCCTTGCGATACTCGCGTTCAAGGAGGCGAACAAGGGCGGCCGCTACGACGCGCTGCTCAAGAAGGCGGACGCGTTCGTCAAAACCGAGCAATGGGACGAGGGGGAAGGCAAGGACAAATCGGACCCGAACTTCGGCGGGGCCGGCTACGGCAGCAAGTCGCGGCCCGACCTCTCCAACACCTCCTTCCTGATCGAAGCGCTGAAGGCGACCGGCAATGGCGCGGACAGCGAGGCGATCAAGCGGGCGTTGGTCTTCGTCTCCCGCTGCCAGAATCTCGAATCAGATAAGAACACGACTCCGTTCGCGGCGAAAAACCCGGATGGCGGCTTCTATTACACGCCCGCCGCGGGCGGCGAAAGCTTTGCCGGCAAGACGGCCGACGGGGGACTGCGGAGCTATGGGTCCATGACCTACGCGGGTCTCAAGAGCATGATCTACGCGGGTGTCGGTCCTGACGACCCACGGGTCAAGGCGGCCGTGAAATGGATTCAGATGAACTACGACGTCCGCTCGAATCCGGGCATGGGCGAAGCCGGACTCTACTACTATCTGCACATGTTCGCCAAAGCGCTCCACGCTGTTGGCCAAGACCAAATCGTCGACGACAAGGGCGTGAAACACGACTGGAAGGGTGAACTTCGAGCGGAACTGGCCAAAGCGCAGCGGGACGACGGAGCCTGGGTGAACAAGACCTCGCGGTGGATGGAGGGGGATGCCAACCTCGTCACCGCCTACGCGCTGCTCGCCCTGGCATACTGCAAGCCCTAGTTTCGCACTCGCCCCGGCGGCAGCCAGAGGTTGCGGCGGCAAAACAGTTGCGACTGGCTTGAAGAAGGAGACTGTCGACGGTCGACACGTTCGCGACCTAGCCAACGAAACGCGGGTCACGCGAACCCGGGACTCAAGTGCGTCGTGGTCCGAAATGGACCGCGCACGCTCCATTCTCGCACCCGCCTAATCGGCCAAATCGATAGCGATGGCGTGCGACGACGTCGTACAGCCAGCTCCATAGGGGCAGGCTGAACGGCAAATGCAGCAGCGGCGCTAGGGGCCAGAGGAGCGGCATCAACCGTGTCAGGCGCCGAAACGCGGCGGCTCCGCCGTAGACAGTGCCTGTGCCAGTGCGGGTGCCCGCGCCGTCGACGAGATGCATTTCCCGCATCAACCGCTCGTGGCTCAGATCCGAGTAGCGTTCGGCGACTCGTTGGTCGTGCAAGGACAGGAACGCCACGCGGCCGCTCAGATCCAACGCTCGCAGAATCCGGACGTTCGCCACGCAAAATCGGCAATGGCCGTCGTAGATTAGCACCGCCCGCCCCGGACACGCGTCGGGATCGGGGAGCACGGCGTCAACTTGGGTTGTGGCGGACGTCATGATTCAGCC
>JBIKVL010000716.1:0-3304 GCA_044356875.1 Pirellulaceae bacterium
GAAACAGGGCGGTTCGGGGTTCTTCGCCCGGGCGATCGTGAACCAACTGTGGGCCCGCTTTTACGGACGCGGACTGGTCGCGCCGACCGACCAAATGCACTCGGGGAACCCGGCCAGCCACCCGGAGCTGCTCGAATGGCTCGCCCAGGACTTCGTGCGAAACGGTTACGACGTTCGCCGCTTGGCCCGCGGGATGGTTTCGAGCCGCACGTACGCGCGGAGCAGCCACTGGACCTCGAATGAACGGCCCGATCCGGCTCTGTTCGCGGTTGCGATTTTGCGGCCGCTCACGCCGCAGCAGTACGCGATGACGCTGCGAGTGGCTTCGACCAGTCCCGACCAGTTCCCCGCGGAACTAGCGGCCGCCGATCTCGAAAAGCGGCTGGAGGGAATCGAAGGTTCCGCACGCGGGCTGGCGGGCTCGTTCGAGTACCCGGGCAGCGACTTCCAGGTCGGCATCGACGAAGCACTGCTGATGAGCAACGGCGAGCGGATCGACCGCGAACTGCTGCGTTCCGGCAACGATACGCTCGTCGGCAAGCTGGCCGCCATGGCCGACGTCGACGCGGCGCTGGATGTGGCGGGCTGGAATGTCCTCAACCGGCCGCTCGCTGAAGACGAAAAGCAGGTACTGCAGGCATACGTCTTGAAACGCAACGACCGGCCGGCGGATGCCTACCGCCAGTTGGTGTGGGCTCTGTTGACCAGCGGCGAGTGCCGCTTCAATCACTAAGGAACACCGTGATGACTACTGAACACCCATCGGTCCCAGTCGAGGCGTCGGCGGCCCGTCCCAGCCGGCGCGGTTTTCTCGGCAGTAGCGCCGCGGTCGGGGCAGGGGCCTTCGCGGCCAAAACGCTGGCATTCACCGCCGCTCCGATGACGCTGCTCGATGCGTTCCGCCAACCGCTGCTCGCCGACGAACTGAAGCGGCACGATAAACGCGTGATCTTGTTGTGGCTCGCCGGCGGCGCCAGCCAACTCGAGACGTTCGACCCGAAGCCCGGGCGGCCCACGGGCGGTCCATTCCGAGCGATTCAAACACGAGTGCCCGGGGTGTCGATTTCGGAACTGATGCCGAAGATGGCGCAGCGACTGCACCACACGGCGGTCGTGCGCGGCTTGAGCACCGGCAACGCCGACCACGGCGGCGGCGCCCGGCTGATGCACTTGGGGCGGCGGGAAGAGCCGACGGTCAAGTTCCCCGACCTGGGCGCGATCCTGGCCCGCGAACTCGGTCGCCCCGAAAGCCAAGTCCCCGATTACGTCACGTTCTACACGGCGACGGAAGGCCGGGGCAACGCGGTGGGACAAGCAGGCTTCCTCGGCTCGCGATACAGTCCGATGTATCTCACCACCGACACCGCTCCGCCCAATCTGCGGCGGCTCGCTTCGATCACGGAAAACGACCACCGCGAGCGGGGCGATCTGCGTCGGGAACTGAGCGATCGATTCTCGACCGGACGGCAGTCGTCGTCCCTCGCCAGCCACAGCGAGGCGTTCGCTCGCGTGGGCGGACTGATGGCGAGCGACAAACTGTTCGACGCGTCGCAGGAACCGCAGGCGATCCGCGACATGTACGGTCCGACGCTGTTCGGCGAACAGACGCTGGTGGCCCGACGGCTCATCGAGGCCGGGGTGCCGTTCGTCAAAATCTCGCGTGCCTGGTGGGACAGCCACGGACAAAACTTCGAGACCCATCTGGAACTGGTGAGCGAACTGGACCATGTGATGTCGGGGCTGCTCGATGATCTCGAGCAACGCGGCTTGCTTGACCACACACTGGTCGTAACCCTCTCCGAATTCGGACGCACGCCGCAAATCAACGCCAGCTTGGGACGCGACCATTTCGCGAACGCTTGGAGCGCGACGTTGTCCGGTTGCGGGATCCGACGCGGATCGGTGTACGGCGTGACCGACGAAAACGGGTTGAATGTCGTCGAAGGCAAGGTGGACGCGGGCGAGTTCTTCGCCACCATCTTCCAGGCGCTCGGCATCGACCACGAGAAGTCGTATCAAGTTGGCGCACGCCCAATTCCGCTGACGAATCCCGGCACCAAGCCGATTCGCGAGGTGCTGGCGTAGGCTCTGTTGGACGAGCTAACTGAGTTGCCAGTCCTGACCGAGTTGCCAGCGCTGACCGAGTTGTCCGTTTAGGCCGCGTTGTTTTGTTTCCAACACCTTTCCGCGAGTTCCCGCCATGGCGCTGCCCAACGAGTGCAAACAGACGAAGGATCTGAGCCGCAAAGAGATCTTGCTGAGTGTCGTCCGGTCGTCGGCCACGGGGCGGGTTTACGCCGGCGCCTCGGACGGCAAGATCCACTCGGTCGATCCGGCGGCGGAAAAGCCCGAGTTCACGGAATGGGAAGGGCATGGCAGTTACGTCACGGGCGTGGCGCTGGCTGGACCGTCGTTGGTGTCCGGCGGGTACGACGGCCGCTTGGTGTGGCGGGATGCTGCGAGCGGCATGATTTCCCGCTCGCTCGAAGCCCACACCCGCTGGATTCGCAAAGTCGTCGCGTCGGCGGACGGACGGTGGATCGCGAGCGTCGCGGATGACATGGTTTGCCGAGTGTGGGACGCCGCCGACGGCAAGCTGTTGCACGAACTGCGAGGACACGCCGTGCGGACGCCGCAGCATTTTCCCTCGATGCTGTACGCCTGCGCGTTCTCGCCGGACGGCGCGCGGCTCGCGACGGTCGATCGCGTAGGACATGTCGTGGTGTGGGACGCGGCGGTCGGCAAATCGCTCGCGACGCTCGAAGTGCCCGGCATGTATACCTGGGATGCCAAGCAGCGGATCCATGCGATTGGCGGACCAAGGTCGCTCGCGTTTTCGCCGGACGGCCAATCGCTGGCGGTGGGCGGCATGGGCCAAGTCGGGAACATTGACCACTTGGAGGGCAAGACGCGGGTCGAGATCTTCCGTTGGGAGAAGGGCGAGCGGTCGCACGAGTTTGTGGGCGACCAGTTCAAGGGGTTGGTGGAGCGGCTGATCTACCACAGTTCGGGCGAATGGCTTCTGGCCTTCGGCGGCGACAGTGGCGGTTCGGTGCAGGTCCTGGATCTGGTTGGCAACCGCGTCCACAAGCAGGAGAAAGCGTCGACGCACCTGCATGATGCGGTTTACGACGAGTCAACGGGCATGGCGGTGATCGCCGCCCACAACCGCTTGCTCGTATGGCAAATCGCGGGCTCGGCGTAGTCGCCCTGTCGCCTCGGTTCGTCGTGTCCACCGAGCGGCTCGCGGGGCGGGGCGGTTCATGCCGTTGCGCGATGCAACGCAGATATGTGCCGCCGGCCG
>JBIKVL010000717.1:0-3303 GCA_044356875.1 Pirellulaceae bacterium
CAAACACAAGCGTCGCCACGAGGGCGATTCCCGCCGTCAACGACCGCCAACCGCGAGCTCGCCGCGCACTGCCCCGGCCACTGTCCACCCCGGACAACACGGACAATGCCGCTGGATCCATCGAACTGATGTGACGCATGATCGATACCCTTGATTCGAGAAGGTGAGGAAACATTGCCTGGTTCCAAATCCGAGCGACCGCCTCGGAGCGGCGGCATTGTAATCCGCGGCGCCGTGAAGCGGCATCCGTTGCCGATCCACTCCCTTTCTTGATCGTGACCTACTGGCTCGCCACCTGCCGGATCGCCACTTGCCAGCGATTACTTGCCAGCCGCCACCAGGGGACGGAAGCGCGCGACGATGCTGCGGGCGGAACGGAGGCCGTCGACCGCCGCGCTGATGATGCCGCCGGCGTATCCGGCACCCTCGCCGACAGGATAGAGCCCGTCGACGCTCACCGCGGCGCGGGTGGCGTCGTCGCGCGGAATGCGTACGGGCGAACTGCCCCGCATTTCGGGGCCGACCAGGTTGGCGTTGCGTAGGAAGTCGCCGCGGAACTGGCGGTCGAGCGCTGGCAGGGCCGAGCGGACGGCGCGGAGCGCGGCAGGTGGAAGAACGCCCGACAGGTTCGCCGGCGTGACGCCGCGTTCGTACGAACAGGCGTATTTAGCGGTCGGAGCGGGCGTGCGGTCCGCGAGGAAATCGGCGGCCGACTGAATCGGGGCAAGGTAGTCGTTCCGCCCCAACGCGAAGGCGATCGCTTCGTACTGGCGTTGCAGTTCCACACCCGCCAGCGGATGCGAGCTGCCGAAATCTTCCGGGGAGAGCGTGACCATGACGCCGCTGTTGGCGAACGGGCTGTCATGCCGCGAGTTGCTCATGCCGTTGGTGCAGAATTGGCCGGGCTCGGAGACGCTTGGGATGACAATTCCGCCGGCGCACATGCAGAACGTGAAGACGTCGCGGTCGCCCTTGGCGAGCAGCGTGTAGTCGGCGGCTCCGAGCAGCTCGCGGTAGTCGGGCCGGCCGTACTTATGGCTGTCGACCTGCTCCTGCGGCTGTTCAATTCGCAGGCCGAGCTGAAACGCTTTGGGAACGAGCGGCACGCCGGCGCCGTGCAGCACGGCGTACGTGTCGCGAGCGCTGTGGCCGATGGCGAGCACCACAAGCTGGGAGGCGATGTAGCCGCTGGAGGTGAACAGTCCGCGGACGCGGCCGTCGCGCAAATCGAGCGCTTCGCAGCGGCACCGAAAACGATACTCGCCGCCCATCGCCTCGATGCGGCGCCGCAGGTTGCGAACGATCAGCGGCAGGCGGTTGCTGCCCAGGTGCGGACGGTGCTCGAAGCGGATCGACGCCTTGCCGCCGCACTCGATGAACCGTTCGAGCACCCAGTCGACGTCCGGTCCCGACATGCGGCAGGTAAGTTTTCCATCGCTGAAGGTGCCCGCGCCGCCTTCGCCGAAAAGGTAGTTGTTTTCGACATCGAGCGGCCCGCCGCGATCGAAGAGCCGGATCGCGCCGACGCGTTCCTTGACAGGATCGCCGCGTTCGAGAATCAGCGGCCGGTAGCCGCGTTCAGCCAAATAATACGCCGCCAGGAGACCGGCGGGGCCCGAACCGACGACCACAGGCCGCTCGTCCAGCGGTTCAACGCCATCGGGCGGATGTTGGAACAGTTCGGGGACGAACGGCTCGACCCCTTTGAGTTTCGGCTGACGCGCGAACCATTCGTCGAGCCGCGGTTCGTCGACAAGCACCGAATAGACGAACTTGAGGGACGACCGCGAGCGAGCATCGAGGCTGCGGCGCAGGATCCGCCACTCGGGCACGTCGCTGGGGCGAGCGAGAAGTCGCCGAGCGATCTCGGCGCGGAGCGATTCGGGCGGCGCTTCGACCGGCAGTTCGAGGTTCGTCAATCGCAGGGGCATGGCGGCGCGAGCGTTAGGGGGACTGGAAGCGATGCGGCGGCGGTATTGCGGGGATGTGGCGGCGGTGTTGCGGGGAGACACGCAGCGGCTCAAAGGAAAATTAGCAGATCTAACGCGTCCTGGGGTGGGCCGGGCGGGCGCCGTTTACAGCGTGCCGATGGCTCGTCACACTGAGCCGCCGTCAGGAATGGCGAGGCGAGGTGGGCGGGAGCGCGACGGATCGGCCGTCGTCGCATCCGCGCCGGAGCCGCGTTCCCGGGCCATTCCGTTGCAGCAGAGGCAAGCGAATGCGAATCAATCGAGCGATGGCGATGGGGCTGGCGAAGGGGCTGGCGATGTTGGCCGGCGTGATGGCGGCGGGACTGATGACGGCGGCAGGCCGCACAACCGCCGTTCGCGCGGAGGACAAGAAGGCCGCGACGGCGGATGGCGAAGGCTGGGTCACGATTTTCGATGGCAAGTCGATGGATGGCTGGAAGATCAACGAGAGTCCGACGAGCTGGAAGTTGGCGGAGGGCGCTTTGATCGCGAACGGTCCTCGCAGCCATGCGTTTTACGTCGGCGACAAGGAGCCGTTCGTGAACTTCGAATTCAAGGCCGAGGTGATGACGAAGTCGAACAGCAACGGCGGAATTTTCATTCACACGGCCTATCAAGACAAGGATTGGCCGAAGCAGGGTTACGAGACGCAAGTCAACAACAGCTATAACCGCGATCCGCAGAAGACGGGCGGTTTGTACAACACGGTGAAAGTGCTCGAGCCGCCCGCGAAGGACAACGAGTACTGGACGCAGCACATCACCGTGAAGGGCAAACACGTGGTGGTGAAGGTGAACGACAAGGTCGTGGTCGACTACACCGAGCCGGCCGACAAGCCGGGACCGGTGAAGTTGAGCTCGGGTACCTTCGCGCTCCAAGCGCACGATCCCGGCAGCACGGTCTACTACCGCAATATCCGCGTCAAGCGGCTGCCGTAGTCGGCGCCTTTCCTGAGAGCGGAGCGGCGCAAGCCGCTCCGGTTTTAGCGGAGCGGCGTAAGCCGCCCGGCAGCGGTGCGAACACGTGTGGCCCCGGTGCAAAAAACGTTGGCGTCAAAACATCGGTGCGTCGTGAACATCAAGCGGCGCGCATTTTAGCGGAGCGGCGTAAGCCGCCCGGTTGCGGTGCGAAAGCGTGTGGCCCCGGTGCCAAAAACGTTGGCGTCAAAACATCGGTGCGTCGTGAACATCAAGCGGCGCGCTTACCGGGCGGCTTACGCCGCTCCGCTAAATGGGGCCGCGATCTCGATTTGCGACCCAGCCAACTCGGCGGTTAACGAGAACGTTTTCGCGGAGCGGCGTGAGCCGCCCGGTAGCGATGCGAACGCGTGTCG
>JBIKVL010000718.1:0-3295 GCA_044356875.1 Pirellulaceae bacterium
AAGGAGATGTTGATGGAACAGATCGTCGAAACGGCGATCGAAACCATCGACTCCCGCCGCCTGTTGCTCTCCGCCGCGCTGGCGCAAATCCATGGCGAAGAGGTGGGCACGGAGCAGACCGCGAAATTGCTCACGGAGAGCATGGCTGGACTCGACCTGGACCAACGCTACTCAGTCCACATGCTGTCGTCGGCGTTTCGCAACGACTCGACCGCCATGCAAAAACGCTGGCCCGAGTTGATCAAGACTTTTCGCCGCCTGCCGTTGCTGTACGTGCCGCTCGCTCGGAACGGCGAACCGCGGCAAATCGTCGCTGCCCGGCTCCGCCATCGCACGTTGCAGGATTTGCTCATCTGTATCCCCCGACGCGGCAACTATCTCTACGCCTGTCAATTGCTCGACGCCGCGCGACTCATGGAACGGGGACACATCGTCGGCCCCGGCGCCGTCACCGAATTCGACGAACTGTTCAAAGTCGGTTTCAAATCGATGGTCGCCTCGTTGATCGAGTCGACGACCGCGACAGGGGATCCCCGCAAACCGGCGGCGGAGGGAGCGGCCGAGCCGAAAAAGAGCGGGGCGGAGCCGAAAAAGGGCTCGGCGGAGCCGAAAAAGAGCTCAGCGGAGCCGATTAAGCGCGCAGCGGAGCCGATTAAGCGCGCAGCGGAGCCGATTAAGCGCGCAGCGGAGCCGAAATATGTCGACGTCGATCTCGAGTCCGACGCGGTGGCGGATATTCGGCTCGCTCCCTACGTTTCCAGCCACGGCCCGCTGGTCGAAAGCGTGGAGATGCTGACCGAGTCGATGTTGCAGGTGTGGTTGAGCCATAGCCGAACGCTCCGCTTGTCCGTGCTCGAAAAGGCCCATGAGAAGCGTGTTTGGAACAAGGTCGTCGGCTTCATCAAGACCTATGGGGCTGAACTGTTCACCCAAAACCTGCTTAACCTGGGCAACATCCGTTCCATCCTCCACCAGAGCGTTCCCCGCTGGCTGCGGGAACTGCGCGAAGACGGTGAATTCGGCGGCAAACTGCTCGAAGATCTTGACGCTGGAACCATCGATCGCACGGACGCCATCGAATGCTTGACGTTGATCCTGGAGGCGGTGCAGGAGAACTACGGCGAGTACCGCGATTACAACAGCACCACCACCCAGTCCGATCGCGGCGAATTGATCTACACGCTGCTCGATTTCCTCCGCCTTCGCACCCGCTACGATCGGATCGCCTGGAACCTCAAGCCGGTCGTCTGGGCGCATGAAGTCTTGATCCGCAAAGGGCAGGATCAGGCGGCGGAAATCTGGCGTCGGGCGCTGCGCGACCGTGTCGGCAACGAAGCCGAACGGTTTCTCACCGAGCTGAAGGAATTGCAAACCAAGTACGCGATGCGGATGCCAACCATCGCCGACCGATTGGGTGAACGATTCCTGCGGCCGCTATCGATCGATCGAGTGCGAGCGCTCGTCGAGCCGGCGGTGGCCGAAGCCGAAACGCGCGAGGCGGGCGAGTCCGCCATCGACTTCCATCCCACGTTCGATCGACTGGAACAGCAAGCCGAAAAGCTCACCCGGACCCCGACCGGCGTCGGACTTGACGTGCCACCATGGCTGATCGCGCTCGACGAGGAAGTCCAGCGCGTCCGCGATCCGCTCTCCCGGAACGAACATCGAGCCGCGTTGCAGTCCCTCTTCCCGTCCCGCGAAATCAGCCGCAAACAACTCGCCGCGCAGATGCGGAGATTCAAGCCGAAAGACACCTAAGCCAGCGCCCGGTTCATCAGCCGGGTCAGCGCCAGCGCCCGGTTCATCAGCCGGGTCAGCGCCAGCGCCCGGTTCATCAGCCGGGTCAGCGCCAGCGCCCGGTTCATCAGCCGGGTCAGCGCCAGCGCCCGGTTCACCGCTCTTTGGGGCCCGCTTGGCGGACGACCGATTCCTGGATCGAACTCACGGGGTCGAGCTGGTAGGGGTACGGGATCAGCGACTTCGGCACGTCGCCCCGGACCTGCGGCGGACCGCTGCGGGTGAACAGGTTGCCTGATTCCACGAGCCGCCCCGGGTCGGGCGAATCGCCGTAGCCAGTCAGCGTTGGCTTCGAGACTTTATCGAAGACATTGCCTTCCACCAACACCGCCGCGTCCATTACCGCCGCCACGCCGTACTCGCAGTCGCGATACAAATTATTGAATACATGGACGCCTTCCGCGAACCGCACTCGCGGATGGCGTGTTTTCGTTCCATCGAAATAGTTGTGATGGTACGTCACACGCAGGGAAAAACCGCCGAGACCACGGCAAGCCAAGCGACAACCAAAGACACGGTGAACCGCTTCGGGATAGCCATCGAGTGAGCGCTCCTGAAGAACGTCCCCGGACGCGGGGGTTGATAGTCCTCTTCCTCGAACGCGTGGTCCGAAGATGCTTGCGTTTCCACCGTAAAGCACGAATAATACGGGCCTTTGGAGCGAGCGGCCAGCGGGGTGCCTGGGCGACCGCGCGTTGTTCGGGAATGGCGCCGTTCCTTGCGGCTGTTGAGCTATGGCAATTGCGACCACTTCCCGACCGCTCGACACGGCCATCGATATCGTGACGCCGGAAAACATCGCGTTCAGCTACCGGGTGGCGGGACCTTTTCGGCGGCTACCGGCCCTCGTCGTAGACTACCTCATTCGCATCTTCGCCTTTGGTTTCGTGATTTTCCTCGCCGCGATGATCATGGGGTTGATCGCGTGGCTGGCCCCGCCGTTGCGGTTTTTACTGGAGCCGTTGGCCAGTAGCGGGTTCGCCTTGATGGTGATCCTATGGTTCGTGCTCGACTGGTTTTACGGCGGCTTTTTCGAGAGCTACTGGAACGGCCAGACCCCCGGCAAGTGGCTGCTGGGGTTGCGGGTCGTAACGACGTCGGGTCAACCGATCAACGGTCTGCAGGCGGTGATGCGGAATGTGTTCCGCTACGCCGACTTGTTTCCGTTGATGTCGATCCGCATGTTCAACCCGCTGTTTGGGGACTCGGTGTCGGACGGCCTTCCCGACGCCTATCTTATTCCCACGATGCTCGTTGGACTGGGCGCGATGCTTTTCAGCCCGCGTTTCCAGCGGCTGGGGGATTTGCTGTGCGGCACCATGGTGATCCTGGAGGACCGCAAGTGGCTGCTCAGTCCGGCGACGCTGGAAGATCCGCGGACGCCGCATTTGGCGGCGTTGCTGCCGGTGGAGTTTGTGGTCCCGCGGAGCATGGCGCGGGCGCTGTCGATGTACGTGGACCGGCGGCGGTTTTTTCAGCCCGAGCGGCGCCGGGAAGT
>JBIKVL010000719.1:0-3293 GCA_044356875.1 Pirellulaceae bacterium
GCGCACGCGGATCGGATGGATCAATCTGGGCGGTCTGACCGCGCAGGTGGCGAGCCCAACGAATTTGGTCTTGATCGCGTGACACTCGTCACGATCGAGATTGGCCCGCTTTCGGGCGTTGAAGCGGAACTGATGCAAACGGCCTTCGACCGCCTTGCGTGTCCGCGTGGCCTGACGCGAGCCGCGTTGGCGATCGACCAGGTGCCGCTGACGATTCGGTGCCAGTCCTGTGGCGTGGCGTCGGATCAGCTTACCGCCACGTTCCGCTGTCGGGATTGCGGCGGCCACCGCGTCACCGTCGAACGCGGCGACTCGGTGATCCTCAAGAGCATCGAGCTACTCAACGAGTGAACGGCCGCGTTCGTCACGCGGCCGTTCCCATGTTTATCCTCGCCTCGGGTCCCGAGTTCGCAGAGTCCGCTCGCGGGCCACCTCGCTCGCTCAGTCATGAAGCGCTGGCGAGACTCGGCTGCGAGCGATCCGGCTGGCGTTCGGCTACGTGAGAACCTATCGAGCGGTTCGTAGCGGATTGACGGGCCGGACACTGGCCGGCCGGGCGGGAACCGTGCGAGTCTGCGTGGCCGGTCGAGCCACTTGGACCGGCGTATCGTCGGCGTCGAACGGATTGATCGCCACCGCGCCTTGGGTATCGACCTCCAAGGCCGCCGGTTCGGCCGCTTCCGCGATGATTTCCTGTTCAGCCGAAGCCGGCACGGCCGCGTAGGTCCGAGGGGATTGGCTTGCCTTCTTGACCGCGTAGTTCGAATTCACCGGCTTGCGGGTGGCGACCACTCGCGGGGCCATGATCGCTCGATGGCTGGCCTGCGGACGCGAAATGCGAGCCTGGGCCGGAACCGGCTCGGATGGGCCCGAAGGCAACACTTCCACCGGTCCCTCGTGGATGATCGTGCCGGAATCGCCGCAGCAGGCGGGACCGCAGCTTCCGCAGCCGCAGTGGCTATGGCGCCGCACGTAGCGGCCGTGCCGCGGGCCGCAGCAATCGCCGCAGCGGCCACAACCGCCGCAGGGAGCACAGAAGATGGCATCGAGCGTTCCGCCCACGAAATCGGCGACGGCGCCGACGCCCCGAGCCAATGCGGGAAGAATTCGGGGGCAACACGGCCGACAGCCAGGATGGCAGCCGGTGTGGCAATCGGGACCGCAATGGCCGTCGTCATGGAAAATCGGCCCTTCCGCGGCGCAGTCCGCGCAGCCCACGTGGCGATGATGGCCCACGGTGCTGAAGCGCCCCATCGGATTGCCATACGACGCCGAGTAGTACCGTGTGCCGCTCGCGCGTGTTTGTGCCCAGCTCGCGGTGCAAGTCAGCACGCAAAGCGACGCGAGCACGCCCGCTACAACTTTGACCATCATGGTTCGTTTTCCTCTGTTCCCGCCGCGAGGCATCCTGGCCCCGCACCGTGTGTTTCACCGCCCCCTCGGGCCGTCTGTCGGCTCGGACGGTGTTCTGACGGAGAAGATCGAACCGGCACGGCCTACGGGAAAAGAAGAAACCTTCTGGCAGGAAATGTCGACGCAGCCGCCGTTGTTTAGCAATCCGGTCCATTCTTCTCAAGGCACCTATCTTCACAAAACCCGCCGCTGCGGCACTTGGGGACCGGTGGCACGACACGCTGGAATTCGGGCACCGGGTCGATTACAACGGCCCGCGTTGGCCTCACCGTCGTTGTCCCGTTGTTCCCACGCTGCGCGATCCGATCGGTCCGTCGTCGAGCGCCGGCGGCAGGCGCCGACGGCGAGCGATGGCGACCGTCCGTTTCCGTTCCACGTTCCGTCAGCTTTGGCCCGTCAGGAGTTTTTCCGTGCGTCCACTACCGCTTCCGACCAAGCGAGCCGCGAGTTTCCTTCCGTTCCTGCTCGGCCAGTTCGCCCGCAAGTCGAGCGTTCGCTCGAAGGGGGATGGCATACTGGCGCGGGCCGCGTTCCTCGCTGTGGCACTTGTCGCTGTGGCATTCGTCGCCGCGTGTTGCTCCGGTTCCGTTGCGATGGCCGAGCAGCCATCCGCCACGTTGCCGGCGGTGTTCGCCGACGATTTCGAATCGGGTGCCGATCATTGGCAGCCGCTCGATCCGCCCCATTGGAAAATCGCGGCGGGTAACGGCGGCCACGTCTTCAGCCACTTTGTGAAACAAGGCAAGTACAAGCCGCCCCATCGCAGTCCGGTGAATATCGCGTTGCTAAAGGACCATGCGGTCGAGGACTTCGAGTACACGGTGAAGGTGAAAAGCACGCACCCCGACTATGGGCATCGCGACGCGGTCCTGGTGTTCGGCTACCAAGATCCGTCCCATTTTTACTATGTGCATTTCGGCAAGCAGACCGATGACCACGCGAACCAGATTTTTTTGGTGAACGACAAGCCGCGAGTGAAAATCTCCACGAAGACCACGGCGGGCACGCCCTGGGACGACGCGTGGCACACGGTTCGAGTGACTCGACGCGTCGCCGACGGTTCGATCGCCGTCTACTACGACGATATGGAAAAGCCGGTGATGACCGCTCAAGACAAGACTTTCACTTGGGGACGGATCGGTCTGGGTTCGTTCGACGACACCACGGACTGGGACGATGTCAAACTGCTCGGCAAACGCAAATAGCCGCGCGGCGTCCGAATGGCGAAAGGCGAATGCGGAATGGCGAATGCGGAATGCGGAATGGCGAATGCGGAATGCGGAATGGCGAATGCGGAATGGCGGCGCTTCGTCGCCGGTCGGCGGCCTTCCTGGAACTCTTCGCCGACAGTTGCCAAACTGTTGCCGACCTTCGCCAACCGTCGCAGCTAAGTCTCGTGCAGTTCGAAGTCGGCGACCAAAGGCAGGTGGTCGGAGGCGACTCGCGCGAGGCCGCTACGCGACGCATGGGCGTGGCTCACCCGCAAGCCGCCCCGATAGTAAATCCGGTCCAGCGGCCTTAACGGCAAAAAGGCGGGAAACGTTTTAACGGGTCCCGTTGCGGAACGAAAACCGGCCAGTTCGAGCGTCGCTTTGCCGAGCCCGCCCCAAACATCATTCATGTCGCCGCCCGCGACGACGGCCGTCTCCTGCCGGAGACGGCGAATCGACTCGCAGTCCAGCAACCGCCGCAACTGGATCCGCCGTTCGAACTCGGCCAATCCTAGATGGCAATTGGCGAGTACCAGCGAGCGGGTGTGCGCGCCCACTTCCAGCCGACAGTGCGCGACCAACGCCCGCCGCCGCTTCTTCAATGGAATCGTCAGTTCCACGTCCCGCAAATCGTGGAGCGGAAAGCGGCTTAGGATCGCGTTTCCATAC
>JBIKVL010000720.1:0-3284 GCA_044356875.1 Pirellulaceae bacterium
GGCGGTGGCTGCGCGAAACCTGGGCAGCGTCGGCAAGGCGGTCTGTATTTCCGAGCTTAGGGCGGTTGCGACGCGTTCGAAACGCCCTACACTCTGGCCGAAGTCGAGCGTCTTTCGTTCGGCGAGACCAGTGGGAAAAATTCCGCTGCGAGCGGCGTTTGTCCTCACCTCCAAGCGTAGTTCCGAGCGTCGTTGGTTGTCGCGTGTGGATTCGCGTCCCCTTTTTTACTTCAATCTAAGGATTTGCCTCGTGTCGTCTGATTCAAAGTACAAGTTGGAGTATGTGTGGCTGGACGGATATTTGCCGGAACCGAACTTGCGGAGCAAGACGAAGATCGTCAAGACAGCTCCGGCGTCGGTTGCCGACTGCGCCCAGTGGGGTTTCGACGGCAGCTCGACCCAGCAGGCTGAGGGCAAGAGTTCGGACTGCGTTTTGAATCCGGTTGCGTTGTACCCGGATAGCACGCGGAAGAACGCGTTCCTGGTGATGTGCGAAGTGCTCAACCCCAACGGCACGCCGCACCCGTCGAATTTCCGCACGACCGTAGAGGACGATGCCGACCTGTGGATCGGGCTCGAGCAAGAGTATTTCTTCTACAAGGATGGTCGGCCGCTGGGATTCCCGGAATCGGGCTATCCGGCCCCGCAGGGTCCGTACTACACGGGCATCGGCTACAAGAATGTCGGCTGTATGGCTCGGAAGATCGTCGAAGAGCACATCGACATCACCTTGGATGCGGGCATCGAACTGGAAGGCATCAACGCCGAGGTGGCGAAGGGCCAGTGGGAATTCCAGATTTTCGCCAAGGGATCGAAGAAGATCGGCGACGACATGTGGATTGCCCGCTACTTGATGGTGCGGCTGTGCGAGCAGTACGGCGTGGATGTCGAATTCCACTGCAAGCCGATCCGGGGCGACTGGAACGGTTCAGGCATGCACTGCAACTTCTCCACGAAGTTCATGCGTGAGCAGGGTGGCAAGGAATACTTCGAGAAGCTGATGGGGGCTTTCCAGACGTACCGCGACGAGCACATCGCGGCTTATGGGCCGGACAACCATCTGCGGTTGACGGGCCTGCATGAAACGCAGTCGATCGACAAGTTCAACTACGGCGTGGCGAACCGCGGCGCGTCGATCCGTATTCCGCACAGCTTCGTTGCCAACGACGCCTACAAGGGTTACCTCGAGGATCGTCGTCCGAACTCGCAAGCCGACCCCTACAAGATCGTGTCGCGGCTGCTCAAGACCATCCGGTCGGTGGGCTAGTTCGCGGATCCCGTTGCCAATCGGGCCGGGGATCGTTCTGATAAGACGCCGTTTCGCCGACGCGGAACGGCGTTTTTTCGTTTTCAGTCGGGTGGGAAGGCGGACGTGATGCAAGAGGCCAAAAACACGGCGCGGGCCCTGGTCCGAATCGGCTTCGACGGAAGCGTCCACAAGGAGTTTCGGGCGAAGGACGCCGAGAGCCGCTTTGACAACGAGGTCCGCGTGCTGCGGTACCTCGAGCGGCGGGGCTGCAATTTCGTCCCGCGGATCATTCACTGCGATCGCGAAAAGCTGTTGTTGGTGACGACCAACTGCGGAGCGCGGGTCCAGCAGATCAGCGATGAAAAGCTCAAGTCGCTATTCGCCGAGCTCGAAAGCTACGGCGTCCGGCACGACGACCCGTTTCTGCGGAATGTGACCTACCGTGCCTCCGATGGCCGGTTCTGCATCATCGACTTCGAATTCGCCACGCTCCTCGACGACACGGATGCCCAGCGGTTGGAGGCGGACCTCGCCACCGCCGATTTGCCCGGAGCCACGGCCGAGCAATCGCCCGCTCCGCAACTGCTCCGCTGGTCCGGTCTGACCGACATTGGCCGCTTTCGCCCCAACAACGAGGACGCGTTCCTCGGCATCGCCTTCAACCGCCAGGATCTTTTTTTCCTGGGAAAAACGGGCGACGCGCCCGCCAAGGGGATGGATTTCATCTTCGCGGTCAGCGACGGCATGGGTGGCGAGCGGTCCGGCGAGTTCGCCAGCAAATTCACGCTGGACAATATCACGCGGCTGCTGCCGCGGCGTTTCCAATTATTGCCTGCTCATCGTCGCGTCGGCATTCGCGAATGCCTGCTCGACCTGTTCCAGGGCATTCACCGCCAATTGACCACCCTTGGGAAAAGCTATGCCGAGGGACACAACATGGGCTCGACCCTCAGCTTGATCTGGTACGTGGGCGGCTACGCGCACTTCGGCCATATCGGCGACAGTCGTATCTATCTGCTGCCCAAAGAGGGTGGGATTCGCCAAATCACCGAGGACCATACTTATGTTGGGTGGCTCCGCCGCACAGGCAAACTGAATGAACGCGAAGCCCGCTTTCACCCGCGGAAGAACGTCCTGAACCAGTCGCTCGGGGCCGGCGCCCAATCGATCCAGCCGCAAATCGGCGAACTGGCATGCCAGCCGGGCGATCGCCTCTTGCTCTGCACCGACGGCGTGATCGAGGGCCTATGGGATCGCGGGCTCGAAGAGGCGATTCGCTGTCCGGTCGGTCGCTATGCGTCCGCCGTTCCGGCGGAGCGGATTGTCCGCGCGGCGGTCGAAGAATCGGGCCGCGACAATGCGACCGCGATGGTGATTGAAATCGAGCATGCGACTTGAGCCCGCGACTTGAGCCCGCGACTTGAACGGGAGACTGGAGCGGGATAACGGCATGCCTTGGGACGACGGGGTGGGCCGCGTAAGCCATCGGATTTGCGGTGAAACGGGCGAAGCGGGCAATTCCGAGCCACGGATTTTTTTGCCGAATTGAGCCCGTTCGACGCAACTGTTTTCCTGTTCTTGAGTTGCGCGCCGCGAATCAATCTTGACGGTGTTTGGCGACCCGATATAATCCGGTCCGTTGGCAAGCTCGGCAATTCGGGAAGAACCGGTGGAAACCGGAGATTTTTCCGGGGCCGAAAGAGCGGAAGCTTGCACACGCCACGGAGTCTGAAACCGAAGGATCATTGGACCAGGCGCTCTCAAGTGTCGCCGGGGCACGCCAAACACGCGGTAATCCAGGCAGGGTAGCCGGATGCGTCGTTTGCCCACGGACCGGCGCAACGCGGGGGTAGGAAGGACGGATGTCTGACATGAGTAGCAAGACAGTATTTACCACAGGCGAGGCCGCGAAGATTTGCAAGGTGAGCCAGCAGACGATCATCCGCTGCTTCGACAACGGAACCTTGAAGGGGTTCCGCGTGCCTGGCAGCCGGTTCCGCCGGATTCCCCGCGATCAATTGTTCGCCTTCATGCG
>JBIKVL010000721.1:0-3283 GCA_044356875.1 Pirellulaceae bacterium
GGCGTCGGCGACGCTGACGAGCGCGTGGCAGCGCCGCGCCGCGAACCGCTCGGCCCATTGGATCGGAGCCCGCGCCCACCAGCGTTGGAACGGGTGGAACGGCGCGCCATGCACCGTGTGGATGATCGCGGGTACTCCGAGCGACCAAGCCGCAAGCCGGCCGAGCACGCCGCCTTTCGCGCTGTGCGTATGAACGACGTCGGGGCGGAACGCGCGCAGCATCCGCTTCACGGCGTGGTAGCTCGCCCAATCGCGCCAGGGATGGATCGAGCGCCGCAGCGCGGGCACTTCCATGACCTGGAAAGGCAACCGCTCGCCGCCCGCCAGCAGCAAATCGCCCTCCGGTCCAAGCGCCGGCCCCGTGATGAGCAGCACCTCGTCGCCGTACAGTTCGACCAGGTCCCGGCAATTGAACAGCGTGTTCTCCTGCGCGCCCCCGACGATCATTCGCGTGATCACATGAGCGACACGCATTACTCCTCCCGTTCCGCCGCATCCGCGAGCCGCAATCCGGCCGCGATCTCCACCCGCAGGAGACAGAGTCCCTGGGGCGGCGCCGCCACTCCCGCCGCGCGGCGATCCCGCGCTTCCAAGACCCGCGAAACCCAGTCCGGTTCTTCGCGGCCCCGTCCCACGGCGACGAGCGTCCCCGCGATATTGCGGACCATGTTGTAGAGAAAGCCGTTCGCCTCGACCTCGAGCACGACCTGCGGGCTTTCCAACGCCTCGCGACGCTCGACTCCGATATCGAAAATCGTCCGGCGCGTCGACAACCGCTCCGAACCATTCGTCTCGAAACTGTCGAAGTCGTGCGTGCCCAATAGCCGAAGCGCCGCCTCATGCATGCGCTCGACGTTCAATCCGCACCGCACATGCCACGCTTGACGCCGAGTGATCACGTTTCGCAGCCGGCCATCCTGGATCGTGTAGCGGTACCGCTTGCGGACCGTGTCGCGCAAAGCATGGAAGCCAGGCTTCATCTCCTCGATGTGACGCACCACCAAATCGTCAGGCAGCCAAGCGTTCACCGCCATCGCCAACCGCTCGGCCGAGAGCCGTGTCGCCGTGTCCAAACTAACGATCTGTCCCAAAGCGTGGACGCCGGCATCCGTGCGGCTACAGGCGATCGCTTGAATCGATTCGCCTCCCAGCGCCTGCGTCAACGCCCGCTCCAGTTCGCCTTGCACCGTCCGCTTTCCCGGCTGCGATTGCCAGCCCGAGAAGTCGCCGCCGTCGTAGGCGACCGTCAGTTTGAAGGATCGCATCGCAATCTCCACCGCCGCGCCGCGCTTGCCGCCACCCTCGCCTACGGCGCGACCCAAAGCCGCGATCGCATGGGGCGACCCGAAGGCGCGACTCGAGGGCGCGACCCGAAGGCGCGACTCGAGGGCGCGACTCGATAACGCGACCTTAGGGCGGTCGCCAACGACGCGGGGGTCGGCTAGAGCCGCGCGGCCGGTTTACGAGCGATCAACAGTTCGGCAATCTGCACCGCGTTGGTCGCGGCGCCTTTGCGCAGGTTGTCGCTCACGCACCAGAACGCGATCCCCGCCGGGCTCGATAGATCCTCGCGGATCCGCCCCACGAACACGTCGTCTTTTCCGTCGCACTCCTTGGGCATTGGATAGACGCCCGCCGGCAGATCATCTTTCACCGTGATTCCGGGGAACGACTCGAACGCCGCCCGCGCCTCCGCGACGGTCAACTTCCGCGCCGTCTCCACGAGCACGCTTTCGCTGTGGCAGTTCGTCACCGGCACGCGGACGCACGTCGGACACACCTGGATCGACTCGTCGCCCATGATCTTCCGCGTTTCATACACCATCTTCATCTCTTCCGAGGTGTAGCCCTGGTACTTCGGCGAACCGATTTGCGGAATCAGATTGAACGCGATCGGATGCTTGAACGTCTGGTAAGCGTAGTGGTCGCGGGCGATGGCCGCCCGCGTACCGCGGTCGAGGTCCTCTTGGCCCGCGACCCCGGCGCCGCTCGTTGCTTGGTACGTGCTAACCACAACCCGCCGCACCGTCGCCGCGTCGTGCAGCGGCTTCAACGCGACTACCAGTTGGGTCGTCGAGCAGTTCGGCGAAGCGATCAAGCCTTGATGCGAATCGACCGCGTGCGGATTGACTTCGGGAATGACGAGCGGCACTTTGGGATCCATTCGCCAGTAACCGCTCTCGTCGACGACAACGGCTCCCCGCTCGATGGCCCACGGCGCGAATTCCTTGGCCACCTCGTCGGGCGTGCTGGCGATCACCAAGTCGCCGGCATGGAACGATTCAGGCCGCATCTCCTCGACCGTGTACTCGTGGCCTTTGAACGTGATCCGCGTGCCGGCCGACCGCGCTGACGAGAGAAAACGGATCGATTTGAACGGAAACGCCCGTTCAGCCAACAGTTGCAACGCGATTCGGCCCACGGCGCCCGTCGCGCCGACCACCACGACATTCTCGTACACAAACCGGCTCCTATGAAAACGTGCAGCGGCCGCAGGGGGCGGCCGAATAAGCCGGTGAGTATACTTGCGAAAACCTTGCCGATTCAATGCGTCTCGAACGGTGATTCCCGATGTGCGGCCGCTTTACGCTCTACTCTTCTCCCGTCGTGCTCGCCCGCGAATTCGAACTCGGCGCGCTCCCCCTGCTCTTCCCCCGCTACAACATCGCTCCGACTCAGCCAATCGCGTTGGTACGCCGCTCCGTCGAAACGGGCGCCCACGAATGGGCACTCGCCCGCTGGGGCTTGGTGCCGTCCTGGGCGGACGACGTGAAGATCGGCCAGCGGATGATCAACGCCCGCTCGGAGACCGTCGCGGACAAACCGTCGTTCCGCTCCGCCTTCCGCCGCCGCCGCTGCCTCATTCCCGCCGACGGCTACTACGAATGGCAACAGCCAGCGGCAGGTGGCAGCGGAAAACGCCCCTTCTACATCCACCGCGTTGACCAGCGGCCATTGGCGATCGCGGGCCTCTGGGAAACTTGGCAAGCCTCCGACGGCACGCCGCTTGAAACCTGCACGCTGCTTACTACCGCCGCCAACGACCGGTTGCGGACGATCCACGACCGCATGCCAGTCTTTCTGGACGAGCCCTCCCGACATTTATGGCTCGACCCCGAAACCCCCTCCCCTGCCCTAATCCAACTGCTGCATCCCGCCGCCGACGAATTGTTCGCGACCCTGGAAGTCTCCTCGCGTGTCAACAATCCGCGACACGAATCGCCCGATTGCATCGAGCCGCTGGAGACGCTCTGGCGCCAATCCGAACCGCCGCCCGGCGAGT
>JBIKVL010000032.1:0-11778 GCA_044356875.1 Pirellulaceae bacterium
TCGGATCGGCGGGCACCGTCATGGTGCGTATGGGTGGTGTTCGCTTCGCCTGAGGAGGCGCGCTTGATCTGCGGCGTGACACAGAGCCGCGCGCCCGCGCGGCTCGCGCGCTCAGACCGGATTCCAATTCCCGAAAGGAGGCTTGCTTCCCGGACTTTTCCCGGGAGCTCGAGTTCCTTAAACTACGCAGTTCGTTGTAAGCCGAGTCGCCCAGTTTCCACGTGGCTCGACCGCGGGCGTGTGGCTCGATAGCGGGCTGGGAAAACAAGCGGAACGCCGGGGAGTGTGTCGGGCTATGGGCATGAAAAGCAACATCGCGGTGGGGTTGGCGTTGGTGGTGGCAGGAGCGGCCGCGCGGCTCGCGGTGCGTGACATTCCCAACTTTGCGCCGATCGCGGCCTTGGCCCTCTTCGCCGGCTACTTGTTCGCCGATCGCCGCTGGGCGGTTTGGGTGCCGCTGGGCGCGATGGCGGCGAGCGACACGATCATTGGCGGGTACGATCTGCGGCTGATGGCGATCGTCTATGCGTCCTTGGCCGCGCCGACGCTGTGGGGGCCGGCTCTGCGGTCATGGCTGCCCATCGGACGCTCAGGTCGCTCGTGGGGTTCTGTCGCCGCCTTGGTGGGTTGCGGATTGGGTGGGTCGCTGTTGTTTTTCACCACGACCAATTTCGCCGTCTGGGCCCTGGGCGATATGTACGAGCATTCCTGGCAGGGACTCGTCCACTGCTACGCGCGGGCGCTGCCGTTCTTCCGTTACACGCTGGCCGGCGACCTCGTGTTCTCCGCCTCTTTGTTCGGCGGCTTCGCGTTGATTCATCGGTTTGTCGTGCGTCCGAGCGACGAGCCCAAGTCCGAACTGGTTCGCCCGTAGCGGGGAGAGCCTCTGACCATGACCGCGACACCAGACGGGGCGTTTCGTTCCGGTCGCGCAATCTTGTTGAAAACGGCGACTCCGGACTTCCTGGAGTTCGTCGGCAACGGCAAGCGTCCACTATCGAACATATCCTCCCGGAGAATCCCTCCGAGGCATGGGCGGCGGTGATTCCGGAACAGGACTGGCCGAGGCGAGTGTACCGACTCGGCAACTTGACGTTGCTGGAACGGCGGGCGAATCGCTCGGTCGGTAACGGCCTCATCGGTGAGAAGCTGGCGACCTTCGCCAGTAGCCGTTACGCGTTGACTCGACGCATCGCGGACGATTGTCCCGAAGAATGGAACGCGGCCACCATCGATAGCCGCCAAAACTGGATGGCGAGCCGGGCCGTCCACTTATGGCGAGCTGATTTCGCGGATTAGGCGAGTGCGCGCTTGCCCTCGGGGACCTGTCCGCGCCGAAAAGAGACGACCAGCGTCCCGCTCTCGTTTGCTTTCTTCTCCGTGCCTCTGTGCCTCCGTGAGATCATTTCCCTCAGAGCGAACAGTGGATCGGCGGAATGACTGATGAGGCGGCGCGGCGTGCCGTTTCGCGATAGCCCCGCGAGCCGTCGCCTACGGCTCGGCGGTAAACGACGCGGCGGCTAACCACGACGCAGCCGCAGATCACGACGCGGCCGCTATCCGCAACGCGGCCGCTAAACCACTCGCGAAAGACGGCGTTAGATCAATTCCCGGATCGGTTCGTTGCCCGGTTCGACCAGGTATTGCGGCCGTCCCCGGAGATCGAACTGCCGCGTGTTCAAGTTGAGTCCGGCCTTGGAATACAAGGTCGCGAACACCTCTTGGAACTTGACCGGCCGATCGACCGGGTACTCGGCGTACTTATTCGTCCGGCCGATGACTTGACCCACCCGCATACCGCCACCGGCGATCAACGCCGTGTTGGCTTGCGGCCAGTGGTCGCGGCTGTTCATGCCGTTGATTCGCGGAGTGCGTCCGAATTCGCCCCACACCACCACGCTCACGTCGCGATCGAGTCCGCGTTGATGGAGGTCTTCGAGCAACGCCGAGAGGCCCGTGTCGAGCAGCGGGAAATCGCGTTTCGAATTCACGTAGTTCATCCCGTCGCCGCCGTGCCAGTCCCAGCGAATGAAGTTCATCGAAACGACTCGCGCGCCCGCTTCGACCAACCGCCGCGCGACACAGAAATTGCGAACCATCCGCGGCGCGCCGTCGCGTTCAAACACCGGATCGTCGACGCCGTACTTCTCGAGGTTCTTCGGGTCTTCGAGATTCAAATCGAGCGCGTCCGCCAGCTTGCTCGAGGTGAGGATTCCCATCGCCTTCTGCGCGAAGGCGTCCAGCCCTTCCATCGAACCGGTGGTGTCGGCCGAGCGGCGGAATTGATCGAGCGACGCGCGGAGCGAATCGCGGTCGCGAAGACGTTCCAGGGTGATTCCCTGCAATGTCATGTTGTCGGTCTTGCGCTTCTCGGTCGCTTCCCGGTCGACCACCTTGAACGGGGCGTGGCCCAATCCGAGGAAACCGCCATCGCCCGAGTCCCCCCAGCCGAAGTTCCCGCAGCGGTACATCAGGCTGATGTTCGGCGGGACGGCCGGATTGGCATTGCCCTGCAGCTTGCTCAACCACGCTCCGAAGGAAGGCCAGCCGCCCGGCGGCTGCTGTTGGCTGCGGCGATGGCCCGTCATGCACTGGTAGGCGCTGTGTTCGCCGTCGCTGTCGGACAGCGACCGGATGATGGCGAACTTGTCCGCCATTTTCGCCAGCTTCGGGAAGAGCTCGCAGAATTCGATTCCCGGCACGTTGGTTTGGATCGGCGAGTACTCGCCGCGGATCTCGGCCGGCGCGTCCGGCTTCATGTCGAACATGTCGAGGTGCGGCGGGCCACCTGGCAGGAACACGTTGATGATCGCCTTGTGCGACCGGGCCCCCGGATGCGACTCGGCCCGCAGCAATTCGGGCATCGCCAACCCACCCAGCGCCATGCCGCCGATGGTCAAGAAATCGCGTCGTCCCACCTGGTCGCAAAAACCGCCGTAGTTCCGCTTGCCGAAAATCGTCAGCATAAAACTGGTTCCTCAAACGTTGTGGACTGCGCCTCGACGGTCGCCATTATCTACGCGGAATCGTCCTTGTCTACTTCAATCGGCGCCGGTTGATGGATTTCTTAGCCGAACGGTTCGCGGACCGGCACGATTCGAGTTCGCTTTCCAGATAAGCCGGCCACTCGCCATCCGATCTGATCATGGAAGAAATCTAGCTGGGTCGGAACAGGAGTCGGTGTTGCCGTCCGGTTCGCTCTCCAGCTAGCTCTCCAGTTAGCTCAACGGGTTGGGCGGATTGCGGTTGGCTGGGTCTTGGGGATTGGGCGGCGGGGCATAGGCCTGGGGCGGATAGGAAGGACTGCCTGGAGCGCGCGGGGCGTAGATCTGTTGGCCGGTTGTCATGAGGTAAATCAAGACCATGAAAAGCGTGGCGGCCGGAGTCAGCGGCAGGGCCGCCAGTCCACACGTGCAGACAACGGAGACCAACGCCACGAGGCCGAAGATCATGCTCGCCACGAAGACGGTGAGCTTGTTGCCCGCCATGTATGCCCGCGAAAGCGACATCGCCTCGCCGATCGTCGTGTTGCGATCGACCAAAAACGCCATCGCCAAGTAAAAGCTCAGCGAGATCCAGACCACGATCGGCAGCGCGACCAGAGCGCCCACGATGCCGCAAATGATGGTCGCTTCCTGGTTCTTGAAAGGAAGTGAAGCCGCCAACGGAATCAAGCAGATCGCGATGACGCCAAAGGTGATCAATTGAATGAGCAGCGTGAGTCCCAGTCCGCGGAGGTAGTACGGCCCGACTTTGAACACGTCGGCGATGTCGATGGAACCATTACGAGCCCACCGCAGGATGGTGTAAGTCCCGCCAAGCTGGATAAAGACCTGCACGAACACCGCGAGAAACTGCCCCAAGACCTGTCCGCCAATCACCAGCCGAATGTCCTGGGTAGCTTGCGCCGCAAGGTTGATCGGCGTGGTGATGATTCCACTGACGAAGCCCATCGCCATCAGGATCAACCCGAGCAGCACGGCCATCCAAAACTGTTCACGCAGCACTTCCCAAGTCGTGCGCAGCAACTGCTCCATCGTGATCGAACAGTGCCGCAGTGGTTCACCTGTCGGCGCCGCTTGCGGTGGCGGGGCGAGCATCGGAGCGGCATAGGGGTTCGGCATGTTCGCCCCCCGCGGTTCGCCGCCCGCTCCGTAACCACCCGTTCCGAAACCACCAGCGCCGTAACTGCCCGCTCCGTAACCGCCTGCTCCGTAACCGCCTGCTCCGTAACCGCCCTGGTTGGGGCCCGCTCCAACCGAACCGCGAGCGGCGTTGGCGGAGGCACCCGCATTGTCCTGGAAAGGATTGGCGTTGGCTTGAGTCGTGTCAGCTATGGGTTCGGCCGTGGCGGTCGAGGCGGCCGGGATGCCGACGATCGTGCCACAGCCCGGACAGCGTGCCTTTTGGCCAGCGCTCTCATCCGGCGTCCGCAGCAGTTTCCCGCAGCCCGAGCAGCGAAATTCAATCGGCATGGCGAGACGCCCCTTGGTTACGAGCAGTGAGACTTCGCGGAGTTGACGTCATCGAAGTTTTGGATTTGAAGAGCCGTTTCGAGAATCGCCTGCGGAATCGTCGGTTCCGCAAACCGCCACTGGGCAAGATGATAGTCGCCCGGCCATCAACAAGAAACCCGCTGGACGGCGGAGGCGGGACGCCTTGATTTATGCCGGATGGCGGCGACAATACCCTAGTCGGAAATTCTTCCTGGGAGGGTCGATAGCATGTTCGAGCAGATCGAAAAGCTGAAGCGGGAATACACGGACAAGTTCGTGGTTGTCGATGCCGCTCGGCCTGAACTGCGACGCTTCCTCGGCATGACCGGCACCGTGAAGACGATCAACATGAGCGGCCGGGCGCTGGTGCAGTTCGACGGCCTAAACAATATCGGCTGGTACGACATCGAGCTGCCCTACCTCAAGGTCATCGATCAGCCACTGCCGAAGCCGGACGAGAAAGCCAAAAAGGCCGACGCGGCGGCGAAAAGCAAAGCCGAACCCAAGGCGGCTCCCGCAAAGGCGGCTCCTGCCAAGACCGAAGCCGCGAAACCCGCGGCAGGGGCGGCTGCCGCCGGCGGAAAGGCCTCTGTCGCGGACATCCTGGCGGCGGCTCGAGCCGGCTCCAAGGCAAGCGGCGTGGCACCGGCCGCTGGTGCGGCCTCGGCGGGTGCGGCCAAGCCCGCGCCGGCCAAACCGGCTGCCGACAAACCGGCTGCCGCCGACCCGAAGAAGATGAGTGTCGCGGACATCCTCGCGGCCGCTCGCGCGAACAAAGGTGGCGGCGGCGACGCTCCGGCCGCGGAGGCCAAGCCAGCATCTGCCAAGCCAGCACCTGCCGCTCCGGCAGCGGCCGAAAAGGTCGACGCCAAGAAAATGTCGGTCGCCGAGATCCTGGCCGCCGCCCGCGCGAACAAGACGGCTGGTGGACCGCCCCCCGCTGCGGCGCCTGCCGCTCGGGAAACGGTGGAGGAAGAATCGCCGGAGGCAGCGACTGCGGAAGCGCCTATCGAGGAAGCGCCTGTTGAGGAAACTCCCATGCCGGCGAAGCCTGTGGCGGCGAAGGCGGAGCCGGCTGCGGGCGGCGCGGCGGGCTCGATGAAGGATCGCTTCAAATCGATCGACGAAATCGCCGGGTACTGCCGCCAAGTCGATGCCCGCTAACCGCTCATGGCGCGACTCCGTTCCGTTCGCAGCCAAGTTTGCGTCGCCATCTTCGTCATGGTCATGGGCGGGTCGGCGTTGGCTGGTTGGGATTGGTGGACAGTGCTTCCGGACGACGCGCCGCTGCGGTATGTCGGCCGTCAATCGTGCGTTTCCTGCCACCAGGCGGAGGCGAACCTGTGGACCGGTTCGCACCACGATCTGGCGATGGACGAGGCGACGCCCGCCACGGTGCTCGGCGATTTCCGCAATGCGACGCTGACGCACCATGGGGTCACCTCGCGGATGTTCCAGCGAGAGGACGGCTATTTCGTCCACACGGAGGGCCCTGATGGAAAGATGGCCGATTTCCGCGTGAAGTATGTGCTCGGCGTGGCGCCGCTCCAGCAGTACATGGTCGAGTTCGATCGGTCGTCGGACCAGCCGGCGAATGAACTAGCTCGGTTGCAAGTGCTGCGGATTTCGTGGGATACGGCCGGGCAACGCTGGTTTCATCTCGACCCGCCCGATGTCCGCGAAAAGCTCGCCCCCGACGACGATCTGCATTGGACGGGCATTCTGCAGCGGTGGAACAACATGTGCGCCGATTGCCATTCCACCAATCTGCAGCGCCGTTTCGACCCGCGCGATGGCCGGTATCGGACCACGTTCAGCGAAATCGACGTCAGTTGCGAGGCCTGTCATGGGCCGGGCAATCTGCATGTCGAATTGGCGACGGCGAAGTCGTTGTTCTGGGACCGCAAACGGGGCTACGGGCTCGCGAAACTCAAAGGAGAATCGAATCGGCCGGAGATCGAGACGTGCGCGCCGTGCCATTCGCGGCGATCGATCGTGTCGCCCCATCATCGGCCGGGCGAGCCCTACTACGATGGCTTCCACAATGAGCGACTCGGAGATCTCACCTATCACGCCGACGGGCAAATACTCGATGAGGTTTACGAGTACGGCTCGTTCACGCAGAGCAAGATGTACCACAAAGGGATCAAGTGCTCGGACTGCCACGACCCGCATTCGCTGCGGTTGCGGCATCCCGACAACAAGCTCTGCACGTCGTGCCATGCCCACCCGGCCGGAAAGTACGATGGTCCGGGCCACCATCACCACCAGCCGGGCAGCGCTGGCGCCCAGTGCGTCAACTGCCACATGCCGGCGACGACGTACATGGCGGTCGATCCGCGGCGCGACCACAGTCTGCGAATCCCTCGTCCATCGCTCAGCGTCGATCTGGGCACGCCCAATGCTTGTACCGGTTGCCATCTCGAAGTCGATCGTGGCCGTTCGACGATCGACAAGGCGAAACGGGACACGCTCGGCGAGTACGCCGACTGGCTGAAGGCGCGGGACGCCGATCCGGAGGTTCGCGTGGAACTCGAGCGGCTGGACCGTTGGTCGCTGGCCGCCGCTCGACGTTGGTGGGGCGAGAAGCCCGACGACGCCAAACACCATGCCCACGCTTTTCACGCCGCGCGGTCGGGCCGACCGGATGCCGAGCGGCGATTGACCGAGGTGGCGAACAACCGCACGGCGCCATCGATTGTCCGCGCGACCGCGCTCGATTACCTCGCCCGCTTTTCATCCGACGAATCGTTGGCGGTCGCCGAGCGTCTGTTGGAATCGACCGATCCCCAAATCCAGCTTGGCGCGCTGGAACGCTGCGAGGCGCAAATCGGCCTGCTCGACGCACAGCTTGATCCGGCCGCCGGTCCGGAACGCCTAGCGCCCGCGTACCGCGAGTTGGCTCGGCGGCTCGCGGCGACGCTTGACGCGCCGGCCAGGGCGGTGCGGCACGCGGCGGCGCGAGTGCTGGTGCGGGTGCCGATGCCTGTTCGCGGCGAAGTGCTTGCCACGCGCCAACGCGAGCGGCTGGACGCGGTTATCGATGAATTGATCGCGTCCCAAGCGGCCAATGCGGATCGCGCCGGCAGCCATATGCTGATCGCGCTTGTCGAGGAAAACCGCGGGCGATTCGCGGAGGCGATCGAAGCGTACGAGACGGCGATTCGGGTGGAGCCCCACGCGGCCGGGGCGCGTGGAAACCTAGCATCGCTGTACGACCGGCTGGCCGAAATCGCGGCCGCCCGCCGCGAGGCGGCGGAACTTCGCGGCGATAAAGATCGAGCCGCTCAGGTGGCGGCGGAAGGCGCGCGGTGCCGCGAGGAAGCGAAGCGGTTGCGCTCCGAGGAATTGACGTTCCTTGAACGCGACGCGCGGCTTGCGCCTCAGTTGCTAGAACCCCAATACCGCTACGCGATGAGCCTGTACGTGAACCAGCGCGAGGCCGATTCGGAACGGGTACTACGGGCGGCGGTGGACGCTCACCCCAAGGCCACCCAGCCTTTGCTCGCGTTGGCACTGTTGCTTCAGAAACAAGGTCGGGCCGCCGAGGCGCTGAGATTCGCCGAGATGTTGCTGGACCTACAACCGAGCGACGATGGGGCCCGCTATTTGCGGGACACGCTCGCAGAGGAAGCGGCCGCCGGCCCCCGACCTGCCCCGGCGATTCCCTAGCCCAGCCGGCGCTATCGTCGCAACCGCCGTGATGCTCGCCGATCGACTTCACCGTCATAGGCAGCACGGATCCGGCGAGTAATTCTTCGCAATCCACAGCCGCCACTTAAGCCGCCAACTCTCGCCAAACGATAACCTTTCCTGACGGATTGCTATCGTTGCATCAAGGAGGTGCCTACTTTTCGCGTGCCTGCCTTGTTGGGCTATGAAGATGACAATTCAGTTATTCCAGCGGCTCGCCCCGCTGTTCAGACTGTCCGCTGGGGCCGTTTTGCTCCTGATCGCCGCGGCCGGGAATGGGGCGTACGGGCAGTGCGAGTTTCGCACTTTGAGCCAAACGGAGTGGGGCGACCGCGCGAACCTCGCCTTGCTGACTTCGGTTATGAGAACCGCGAGGACAGTGCGGATCGGCAGCACCCGCAAGTACTCGTTCAATTCCGCGACCGCCGTGCGGAACTTTCTGCCGACGAACGGCTCGCCGAAGGTTTTGGACCGCACGTCCACGAATCCAGCGCGGAACAAGAACAATTCGTTGGCCGGCAATTTGCTTGCCTTGAAACTCAATATCGTCCGCGATCCCACGTTGGGCGACGCGATTGTCGACGCGACGCTCCCGACTTTCGACCACGACCAGTGCATCGACACGCCCGAAGTCTTGTGTTACCCGCTGTTGGCATCCTTTCTCGGTAGCCGAAACGGGCAGATCACCGTGAACGAGGTGGCGACGCTCGCGGACACCGTGACGGGCGCCGGCCGGGCTCCGCTCTCGATGGAATTCGTGCGGCTGTTCCAGACCCTGTCCGCGATCAACGAAAGCTGGGGCCGCGGGGCATCGGCCGATTGCAATATTATCAAACCATGCGGTGGGTGCATTGTCCAATTGGGAATCAGAGTTCTCGCTGACTCCCAAGGCCCAACCGCAACGATTGCTTCAGGTACACGATTCGCCTGGCGTCTGCAAGACGATTTGGGGAACATCGTGGCGCAGGGAGAGGTGCTCGCGAGCGAATTCGAGGGCCCAGATTGGGCCGCTTCGGGTGCGGACCTGGTGACGGTCGACGGCCCTGTCACATTCATCGTGAACCAAACTGACGGCCCTGTGGACTATTGCAATTACTTGATTAACACAACTATCTTCTCCGACCAACCCTATTTCGCATCGGGGTATTTCCTTGACTGCGCTGAGCCGCCCTCGATTTGCTATCCGCGGTTCGACTGCGGGGGTCTTCTCGACATTTGCGATCAAGGCTAGGACGACAAACGGGTTCCACTTCTCACTCCAGTGGAAGAACCATGAAATCATATTTGACCTTGTGGATGCGCTGGTGGTCGATTTGTGGCGACTCATGGTGGCAAGCATTGGGAATCGCCATCGTAGGTTCAATAGTGGGAATTGGTTTCAACCATTCCAGTCCAGCCGGCGTGGCATGGCATTTGGAGTTCTCCCCACAACTACCTTCGAGCAGTTCAGCCGCGATCACGGATCGGAGCAAGGCCGCAGCGGCCAGCGGACAGGTGGCCGGCGCGTCGGCTATGCCGACCTCATCCGATTGCATCGGTTGGAACCAATGGGAATATCGTGTCGCCAAAGGAAAAGCGCTCGCCGTCGATCTTCGTTCAGCCGCCAACTTCGACAGTAAGCATGTGCCGAAGGCGCTGTCCTTTCCACTGGAGGCGTTCGGCATGGAATTCGATTCTCCGATCTGGCAATCGTTTCGCGCGCAAGTGAACGTCCATCATTTCGTGGTGCTCTACGGTGACGCCCAACCCACCGATTCCATGCGTCAGTTCCGGAGCCGTTTGGTGGATGAATTGGGGTACTCCATGGTCATGTTCGCGGACGACGGGTTCGCGGGCTGGGAACGCCGACAAGCCGAGCGCAAGACCGGCTTAGCGGAGGCCGAATCGAAAGCTCGGTCGCGAATGGCGGCCGCCGCGACGGCCCCGTCCTCCCCGACCAAGCCGTCCCCCACCGTGCCAGCGATCACGTTCGCCGCCGCTTCGGCACTCCCCAACGTTCTCTGGATCGATGCCCGTTCCGTCGCCGCCTACAACGCAGGTCATATTCCGGGCGCCGTTTCCATTCCCGGAAGCAGCGAGCCGGCGGTGTTTGAGCGTCTCCGCGCGGAACACCCCGCCGATCGGCCGATCGTCGTTTACTGTGGCGGTGCCGGTTGCAGCACGTCCCGGCGAGTCGCCGAGCGACTCGTTCGCGACTTCGGATTCACCCAAGTCCACCAAATGCCCGGCGGCTACGCCGAATGGCAACAGACCCAGGCGGCGAAAGCCGCCTCCCAGGAGGACCCGTCGTGAAAGCCGCGAAACGCAAAGCCCGCGCCGCCGCCCGCGCGAAAGACCATTCGCCTCGGCGCCATCCGATGATTTCCGAACGGCAGTCCATTCCCGAACGGCAGTCGTTTTCCGAACGGCAGTTAAGCGGCGTCAACGCTACGCCGTCAATGGGCCGCGGTTCCCCGGAAACACGACGCCTCGACAGCCGGCACCCAGCGGTCCTCGGGCCAGTGGCACTCGCCACCGATCCCATCCGCCATCCCAACGTCGCCGACGCCGGGCGGAGCGACGCGGCCAACGGGAATGGACCGGTAGGAGCGGCTTACGCGTCAGGAGAGGCTCGCACATTAGGTGCTGTCGCGGTCGCCGCGACCACCCTCGATCATCACGCGCGATCCAGAAACCGCGATTGGCTGGCCGAGTGCCTCCGTGTGGGGATCGGCGGCGCGTTGTTGTGGGCCGGTTTGTCGAAAGCGGCGAACGGAGTCGCTTTCCTCGCGGCTCTGAACGCCTACGAACTGCCGCTGCCCCGCGTCGCGCTAGCCGCCGTCGCCATCGCCTTGCCGTGGATCGAGATCCTCTGCGGGTTGTCGCTCGTCACGCGCACCCGAGTCGCTCCGGCGCTGCTGCTGTCGTTGCTGTTGACCTTCGGCTTCTGCGTCGCGACGGGACAAGCGGTGCTCCGCGGGCTCGACATCTCCTGCGGTTGCTTCGATCTCGACTTCCTCAGCGCGACGCCATGGCCACAGGCGCAAAAGGTCCTGGAATCGGTCGCGGCAGCGTTGATCCGCAACCTCGCGATGCTGGCCGGAATAGTGTTCCTACTAGGTCGATTCGAGCCGGCCACTCAGGTCAGCGGACCACAGACTGGTCCGCGGGAATAGTGGGAACCGCGGACCACCGAGCGATCCGCTTGAAACCGCCGAACCGTTTATGCGAAGACCGCCTCGGCGGCGACATTCTCTTCGGCGAGCCGATCCGCCTCAAACGCCTCGTGGACGGCATGTTCCAGTTCCCGCCAGGAATGCAACCGCGCGACTCGCTTGTAGGCGGGACCGGCATTCGGGCCGTTGTTGGCCGAATCGACCCGAGTTTCAACTCGGCAGTCGCGGTCCGAGGCGGCCAATGATGGGCAGGGCGTTGACGAATCAACGAGGACAATGACGCGGACCGCTCGCGGTTGCTCGGACAGATGAGCGGAAAGCGAGCGGGCGCCGACGTTCGACGCTTGTCCATCGACCACGGCCAAAGCGAACGGTTCGTTCGCCGCGTAAGCAGCCGCCTGCTCGGCACACTGCGTCGGCCGCACGCGGCACCC
>JBIKVL010000723.1:0-3275 GCA_044356875.1 Pirellulaceae bacterium
CAGCGGCCGGTTTTCGGTTCATCAGCCGGCTCAGCGCCAGCGGCCGGTTTTCGTTCGGCTCTGGCCGCGTCCGCCTAGAACCGGCCGCTGGCGCGGCTCGGCTGATGAGGGCGCGGCCGGTTCATTAGCCGGCTCAGCGCCAGCGGCCGGTTTTCGTTCGGCTCTGGCCGCATCCGCCTAGAACCGGCCGCTGGCGCGGCTCGGCTGATGAGGGCGCGGCCGGTTTTCGTTCGGCTCTGGCCGCGTCCGCCTAGAACCGGCCGCTGGCGCGGCTCGGCTGATGAGGGCGCGGCCGGTTTTCGTTCGGCTCTGGCCGCATCCGCCTAGAACCGGCCGCTGGCGCGGCTCGGCTGATGGGAAACCGGCCGCTGGCGCGGCTCGGCTGATGGGAAACCGGCCGCTGGCGCGGCTCGGCTGATGGATAAGGCTCGGGTGATAGACCTTCACTATGGCAGGTCGATCGTCCGCAGCGCGAGGGCGCCGTTTTCGGCTTGGCTGACGATCACGGCTTGCGATTCGTTCAACTTGTCAAGCTGCACGACGCCGACCAGCTCCTTCACGGTTTCGTAGCCTTGACCACTGCTGCCACCGCCCTTCACCGGTTCATTGATGCCGTTCGCACGGCCAATGTCCTGCGTGTTGATCTTCATCACGCCTCGAGCGCTGTTCGCCATCAAAAGGAAATCCTTGCCTTCCTTCTTGTAGACGATCATGTCAAGCGGCCGATTGCGATTGCCGAGTTCGGCGATCGTTGTGCCACGGACCTTCTTGCCGGGTTCCAGCGAGCCGACCGCGAAACGAACGAGCGGCGTGCAGGTGAAGCCGGCGAGCAGCGACGGTTCGCCATTGATCGTGAACGGCACAAAGGTTCGCACGGGCGCGTAGTCCTCGAGCTTGCCGTGGGCCCCGTGATAGATCTCGATCGGCGTGCCCGCCTCGCCATCGGCGAACGGGAACGGCATTTCACGAACGGTCGACGGAGACGCCTGATTGCTCAAACCCGAGACGATCACTTTGCCGTCCGCGAAAGCGATGTCGGTGATCGACTCGGCGCGGAGGTTGCGTTTGCGGGCGCCTTCGCCAACTTCCTTGTCCTCAGGAGCATCCTTGAGGGCCGCCTTGAGGAACGGGACGTCGCGGAGCGAAACCGACGACAGTCCCTTGCCATCTAATCGGACCAAGGCCGGCTTGCCGCCCGCCGTGGCCGAGAGAAACAGATTCCCGGTCAGCGGATTCACCGCCACGTCGTTCAAGGTGATTTGCTGCGGGCTGCCACCCAGGGTTTCAGCGAGCTTCTCCCGCAGGTTCTCGATGTTCCATTTCGCCTTCGACAAATCGCCCTGAACATCGCCCGTGGCGATCGCGAAGACGGTGGCCGCTTTGGCATCGCCGACAAAAAGAATGCCATCGGGTCCGAACGCCAGTGGACCGGCCGACTGCAACTCGGGCGAACCCGGTTTCAATCCCCATTTATTGTTATCAGCCGCTTGGCTCGATACGGCGGCGGCGAACACCACCGCCGCGCTCACGATCGCCATCCTGAACAAACGACGCATCGATATGCTCCCTGAACATCGCGGGCCGGACGATGATGGCCTGCTCGCCGCCGAACACCGACGACAACCGCTAATCCAGACCGATCACTCCGCCCGCTGGATGCGTACGATGGCAGAACGCCTAGCGATTGGCAACCATTCGCAGCACTCGATCGCGATCCACGGGTTGAATCACGCCGCGATCGGTGATGATCGCCGAAATCAATCGCGCGGGCGTGACATCGAAGGCCGGGTTGTAGACGGCGACACCCGGCGGCGCGCAACGTCGTCCGCCGTGATGCGTCACTTCGTCCGGATGGCGTTGCTCGATCGGGATTCCCTGGCCGTCGGACAAATTCAGATCAAACGTCGTCACCGGCGCCGCGACGTAGAACGGAATGCCATGGGCGTGGGCGAGCACCGCGACGCCATACGTGCCGATCTTGTTCGCGGTGTCGCCGTTCGCGGCGATCCGATCGGCGCCGACGACGACCGCCTGCACTCGGCCTTCCGCCATGACCTGGGCCGCCATGTTGTCGCAAATCAAGGTTGCGGGTATTCCCGCGCGAGCCAGTTCCCAAGCCGTAAGCCGCGCGCCTTGAAGCAGTGGCCGGGTTTCGTCGACAAACACTTCGATTCGCTTGCCGGCCGTGTACGCGGCCGTGATGACGCCTAGCGCGGTGCCGAATTCCGAGGTGGCCAACGCCCCGGCATTGCAATGCGTGAGAATTCCGCCCCGCTCGGGCAGCAGCGCCGCGCCGTACCGCCCCATCGCATGGCACATCGCGCGGTCTTCATCATGGATCGCGGCGGCTTCCCGCAGGAGCGCTTCGGCGATCGCCTGTGGACTGTCGCCGGCCATTCGCATCGATTCGGAACGCGCCCGCATGCGTTCCAAAGCCATGAAGAGATTCACCGCCGTCGGCCGGCTGGCGGCGAGCAACCGAGTGGCCTGGTCGAGCGACTCATGAAAGGCGGCTGAAGTTGGGCCAGTAGCTTCGGTCGAACCAGTGAACAACGCCTGCCCCGCCGCGAGGCAGACGCCGTAGGCGGCGGCGATCCCAATCGCCGGCGCGCCACGCACCCGCAGCGTCTTAATCGCCTCCTCGACCTGCTCGACGCGCCGACATTCCAGTTCGACCACGTCGAGCGGCAAACGGGTCTGGTCGAGCAGCCACAAGGCGCCATCGATTCCGCCCGACCAGCGAAGCGTCGCGAACGTCTGCATGGCTGCCTCGAAAGGACGAACCTACGCTCACTCGCGCCAGCCGTGCGCGTCGCGAACGGCGATGGATGCCCGCAAGATGTTGTTCCACGTGTCGGCATGGAACATCACTTCATTGGGGAACATGCAGCCATCCCAACAAATGTGCCGGATGCGGCGAGTGACGTTGCCGTAGCCGTCGCGGAGCCAGAAGCCGGCATGGTGCGCGATATTCAGCTTGCCATTCGGATCGTTCGCCAAGCAGTGCCGGCCCGTCTTGTCGTGAGTGCCCGAGCCTTTGACGGTGGCGTCGTTCTGCGCGACGTGGAAGTCGATGGTCCAGGGTCGCAACGCGGCGGTCAAGGTCCGCAAGGCGTCGTCCAGCGTCGCCGGATCGGCCCATTCGTTTTGCGTGGGCAGAATGCGGTCCTCTGGCGCGTTGTAGCCCAGGGTGTACAGCAGGGTGTGAGCCATGTCGGCTTGAAAACCGAGCGTGCCTGGCCGATCGGCCAATTCGAGCAACTGCACCATGCGCC
>JBIKVL010000724.1:0-3274 GCA_044356875.1 Pirellulaceae bacterium
TCGGACCACCAGGTGCAACTGCGGTTAGACGAGCGTCTGACAAGGGCTCGGTTGGACGAGCGGTCTCGGTTAGCAAACCAGCTCGACCGCTTCCGTCGCGACGCGGACAACAGCCGCATGATGGACGCGATGGACGCGTTTTCGCGGCAGGCGGTCGGCATCTTGACGTCGGGGCGATTCGCCGAGGCGTTGGATTTGGATCGCGAGCCAGCGGCGGGCTTGGCGCGTTACGTGCCAGTCGCCTCCGACCTCGGCCGCCGCTTCGCGACGGCGGAGGGGCCGGAATCGGTGAAGAAGTTCTTGATGGCTCGACGGCTCGTCGAAGCGGGCGTCCGTTGCGTCAGCCTTTCACTCAGCGATTTCGACACGCACAGCGACAACTTTGGGCGGATGCGCAACCTTCTGCCTCTCCTGGATCACGGCCTGACCGCGCTCATTACCGACCTGGACGAACGGGGGATGCTGGAAGACGTGTCGGTGGTAGTGTGGGGCGAATTTGGCCGCACTCCGAAGATCGACGGCAAGTCGGGCGGACGGCATCACTGGCCGGCCGTGGGAATGTGCCTCATGGCGGGTGGCGGCATGCGAACGGGACAGGTGATCGGCGCGACGGATCGAGACGCCGCGACCGCCATTTCGCGGCCCGTGCATTATCAGGAGGTCTTCGCGACGCTGTACCGCAACCTTGGAATCACGCCTCAGGGACTCGCGCTCAACGACCCTTCGGGCCGGCCCCAGCACGTTTTGGAACGAAGCCAGCCGATCCGAGAATTGGTTTGAAATGCGATCTACTGGCGAAACGGGCGGCTTACGAAACGGGCGGCTTACGAAACGGGCGGCTTACGAAACGGGCGGAGGCGACGCCGCGTGGTCACCAAGCGGCGGCTCCGCCAGCGAATCCGTCACGAGCGGACCATTTGCGAGTGGACCAGTGGCGACCAAGTCCAATTCCTGACGGGTCGCGGCGCGAATTGCGTCGTACACTTCCGAGCGGTGAATGGGGGTGGCCGGCGGGGCTTCGATGCCCAGCCGAACCCGATCGCCACGGATCTCGACGACTTTGACGACGATTTTGCCGCCGATCACGATCGCTTCGTTCAACTTCCTCGATAACACTAGCATGTTGATTCCCTCCTGGAGCGCTACCGCCAGATTGTACCGATCTGGACACGTCGATGTTTCATCTTTTCCACAATTTCCGCGAAATACCTCGAATTTGACTCAAGTTGCCCCTTTGTGAAGCGGCAAGCGGCCAGGAGAATGACCATGAGCGAGCAGCAATGCGTGAAAGTGACGGGGCAGCGGAGTCGGGGGTCGTGTTGGCTGGCGATTGTCTGTTTGCTTTTTGTGGGGAGCATGGACAGGAGTTTGTCTGCCCGCGAGTTGTATGTGAACAACGAAACTGGGGATGACCGCTATGAGGGGCGGACGCCGCAGTACAGCTCGGGCGAAGGTCCCTGTCGATCGATCGCGCGAGCTTTGTTTTTGGCGCAAGCCGGCGATACCGTGGTGTTGGCGAAAACCGCGCAGCCGTACCGCGAGAGTGTGACACTGCAAGGCGCGCGGCATTCGGGGAACGAATTCCGGCCATTTCGCATTCTTGGTAACGGCGCCACCTTGGACGGTCGTGAACCGATTCGTCCCGCCGCCTGGGAGTCGGCCCGCGGCGATGTGGTTCGCTTCGAACCGGCTCGCAAGAGTCTGGGGATGCTTTACCTGGACGACCTGCCAGCCTACCCACGTCGCGAGGCGGCGGCGGCAGCGCGGCCCGAGCGGCTGCAACCGGGCGAAGGATGTCTCTTTGACGGCTGGTATTATTTTCGCCGCGGTCCCTCGCGGATCGTTTCGGAATACACCTTGTCCGCCACCTCGTTGCCGGTGGGGATCACGCTGCACGATGTGAGGAACGTGCGGATCGAGGACTTGGTGGTGCAAGGCTACCAACAAGATGGAATTGCCGCCGCTGACGGGGTTTACGATGCGACGCTCGAGGGCTTGACGCTGCGTGGCAACGGACGCGCGGGGGCGGCGGTCCTGGGGGCGTCCCGAGTCACTTTGGCGAGTTGTTTGGCGGGCAACAACGGAAGGGCTCAGATTTGGGTGTCCGGCCACTGCTGGGTCGATGTGCGCGACTGCGCCTTGCCGTCGCGTTCGGCCCCGGCGGTACACCGCGATGGCGAGGCCAGTCGCGTGATCGGCGGCGACCGCTTCTAGGGACGTTCGTCGAGCCGTTTCGGGGAGACGAACGGTCGCATGGGCGAATCGCCTTTTGATTGACTTCACTTCGGTGCCAGCCTATAGTTCCCCAGGTTAGGGATTCCGCCTCCCGACGATCGTCGTTGCTTTTCCTCCAGGCGATCCCTACGCAACGAACCGAAGTGAAGGTGTGGCGAGCCGGGAAGGCTGGCCGGATCGGCGTTCGCGAAAAGGATGGGCAGTAATGGCCGAACAGCGACAGGGCGATAGCTCGCGCCATGCGAGCGACCCGCTGCGCGAGGCGATCAACCCCGCGCACACCGCCCCTTCGTTCGCTGCTGACGGTCGCGACGCTCACCAAACAGGTCCCGGTCCCCGCATTCCAAATATTCCAAGGGCGGATTCCGCGAAATCCAGCACGCCCTCATCCAGTGCTTTGTCTGGCGCGTCGCCTAGTTCCTCGCCCACTCCGGCACGCCCTCGGGCGTCTGGAGTCGCGCCTGGTGTCACACCTGGTAGCGCCGTAAAAGCGGGACCGACCGCCAAACCGCTGTTAGCGACGGCCGAAGGGGCGTCCGTCGAGCAGGTGGCTCAAGAAAAGACGGTGATATCAAGACGCGCCGCGACTGCTGGAAGCGACATCCCGCCGACTCCCACGAGCGGCGTGCCCGGCTCAACGTCCCAGCACGGCGTTCAGCACGGCGTTCAACTTGCCGACCAAAAAGCCGACCAAAAAGCCGACCAAAACGGCAACCAACATGGCGCCCAACACGGCGTTCCCCACGGCGCTCGAAGTGACGCTCGAAGTGACGCTCGAAGTGACGCTCGAAGTGACGCTCGAAGTGACGCTCGAATTGGCGCTCGAATTGGCGCTCGAATTGGCGCCGTTTCCGGCCTGTCTGTCAGTCGTCCGACCAGCGTCAAGACTCGGTCTGGCTCCAGGGCAGGTGGGGGCCATGCGTCGGATTCTGAGGTCGAAGGGGTAAACCATTCCGCGGCAAGTCTTGCGAGCGGTGCTGGGAAAGCCGCGGCGGAAGGGCTGATTGGCAGCCCTGCGGACCTGGGTCGGCGGTTGGAA
>JBIKVL010000725.1:0-3271 GCA_044356875.1 Pirellulaceae bacterium
TGTTTGAATCGCTTCAAGAAGGCATGCGAGCCGCGCTGAAAACCCTCACGGGCAAAGCGCGGCTCACCGAAGCGAATATGCGCGAGGGGTTGCGGCTCGTCGAACAGTCGCTGCTGGAAGCCGACGTTAGCTATGAAGTGGTTCAAAGCTTCATGGAGCGGGTCACGGCTGAGGCGGTGGGCGAGAAAGTCCTGCAGTCGCTCGATCCCAGCCAACAGGTTGTGGGGATCGTCCACCAACAGCTGATCGAACTGCTGGGGCCCGTCGACGCCTCGCTGCCGCTGCGGAGCGACATCACGGTTTTCATGCTCTGCGGCCTGCAGGGCTCGGGCAAAACCACGACCACGGGAAAGCTGGCTAAGCTGATCCAGCAAGACACGGATAAGCGGGTCATGCTGGTTGCCGCCGATTTGCAGCGGCCGGCGGCCATCCAGCAACTCCATGTGCTCGGCGAACAACTGGGAATCGCCGTTTACTCCGATCCGGGCACCAAGGATCCGGTGAAGGTCTGCCAGGACGCGGTCCGCAAGGCCCGGCAAGAGGGGATCGCGGTCGTGATCCTCGATACGGCGGGCCGGTTGGCGATCGACCGCGAGCTGATGGACGAGCTGAAGCGGGTCGAGAACCAAGTCCGCCCGGACAAAGTATTCCTGGTGGTCGACGGCATGACGGGCCAAGACGCGGTCAACAGCGCGTCGGCGTTCAACGACGCGTTGGAGCTCGACGGCGTCATCATGACCAAGCTGGATGGCGACACGCGGGGCGGCGCGTTGCTGTCGGTGAAACAAGTGACGGGCGTGCCGATCAAATTCATCGGCACTGGCGAACAACTGGATGCGCTCGAGCCTTTCCGGCCCGAGGGGATGGCAAGCCGTATCCTCGGGATGGGCGACATCCTGGGTTTGGTCGATGTCGCGCGGCGGGCTGTCGACGAGAAACAGCGGGTCGAGTTCGAGGAACGGCTGCTCGCTGGCCAGTTCACGCTCGAAGATTTCCGCAATCAGATCATGCAGTTCATGAAGCCCGGGCTGATGATGAAGCTCATGGGCTTGATGCCCGGTATGGGCGACCTGCAGCGGATGATGGGCGACGTCGACACGGCCGGACAAACCAAGCGGCTTGTCGGCATCATCGATTCGATGACGCCCGCCGAACGACGCAATCCGAAAGTGATCGACATCAGCCGTCGCGCCCGCATCGCTCGCGGAGCTGGCGTGGAGCCGGTTGAAGTCACGCAACTGATCAAGCAGTTCGAAACCATGGCTCCGCTTGTCCAAGGGATGGCGGGCACGGGCATGATGGACCGGCTGCGAAAAATCCGCGAATTGCAAGCGGGTGGCCTGTTCAATCCGGGCGCTCAGTTGATGCGGGAGAAGAAGGGCACCGGAAAGCGGCTCTCCAACAAGGAGAAGGCCGACCTGCGAAAGCAGCGGGAAAAGGAACTGCGGCGGCGAAAACGCGACGAGCGGGGCCGATAAGACAAACGGGACTGGTTAAGAGTTACGAGGGAGGAGTTTGCAGTGGTTTGTATCCGTATGAAACGATTCGGCCGGGTCAACCGTCCGTTCTATCGCGTTTGCGCCATCGACCGTAAACGCGGCCGTGATGGTCGCGTCATCGAAGAGCTGGGCCATTACGACCCGATGATCGGCGAAGTCGACGCGCGGGCGATCCTCAATGGCGATCGGATCGCCTATTGGTTGAGCGTTGGCGCTCAGCCCAGCGATCGCGTCCGAGTGCTCATCAAGAAGTACGGCAAGGATGGCACGCATTCCGCCGCCCAACAGGCCGCGCTGGAACGCCTGAAGATCAACAAGCCGAAGGCTCCGCCGCCCAAAAAGATCCCGCTCCCGGCTCCCGAAGCGGCCCCCGCGCCTGCGGATTCCGCAGGCGAGTCGGCTGGCGAGTCTGCGGCGGAAGGCTAGTGCGGGCCGGTTCGCAAAGTCCGGACGATAAGCATGCGGTTCGATGTGCTGACGCTGTTCCCTGGGATTTTCTCGGGTTATCTGGGTCAGAGCCTACTTCATAAGGCCATCGAACGCGGCTTGATCGAAGTGTGTTTGCACAATATCCGGGATTGGTCGAGCGACCCTAAGCACCACAAAGTGGACGATCGGCCGTACGGTGGCGGACCTGGCATGGTGATGATGCCTGGGCCAATCGTGGATTGCGTCGAGTCCGTTCGCGGACAAACGGCGGAGGTCGGAAAACTGATTTTTTTGACGCCCCAGGGGCGTCCGCTCACCCAACCGCTCGTCGAGCGTTTGGCGGGCGAACGACGATTGACGCTGCTGTGCGGCCGCTACGAAGGGGTCGACCAGCGGGTGCTGGATTTGTTGGAGCCGGAAGAAGTTTCCGTTGGGGATTACATTCTCAACGGCGGCGAAGTCGCGGCGATGGTCGTGATCGACGCCGTCGTGCGATTGGTTCCCGGTGTGTTGGGTGACGAGGAAAGCAGCGTGTCCGATTCGTTCTCCTCCGGCAACCGAGGCCTGGAGGGAGCTCAGTACACGCGGCCGAGGGAATATCGCGGGCTTCAGGTCCCGGAAATCCTGATGAGTGGCGACCACGCGGCGATCGCTCGGTGGCGGAAAGAACAAGGCTTTTTGAAAACGCGGCGAGTGCGCGCGGATTTGCTTGGCAAGAACGAGGATTCGTAATCATGAGTCAGGAAATATTGGCGGCGGTTGAAAAGTCATCCCTCCGGGCGGATGTCCCCCAATTCCAAATCGGCGACACGGTCGACGTGCATACGCGGATCTTGGAAGGCGATAAGGAACGCATTCAGTTGTTCTCCGGAACCGTGATCGCCCGCGCCGGAAGCGGCAGCCGAGCGAACTTCACGGTGCGGCGGATCGTCGCTGGCGAAGGCGTCGAACGGAAGTTCCCGCTGCATTCGCCCCGTGTCGCGAAGGTCGAAGTGAAGCGTTCGGGCATCGTCCGCCGCTCGAAGCTGTACTATCTCCGCGATCGCGTCGGCAAGTCGGTTCGCCTGCGTCAACGCCGCGCCACGACCGAAGAAAACGGCGCCGGCTAGGCTGCCGGCATGACGGCCATGCCCAGCGAACGGATGTAACGCAGACAGTAGTAAGTTTCAGTTCGCGCGACGTGGGGCGTCCCGAACTGAGATGGCGTAGCGCTATCTCAGTTCATAGTCAGGATGCTCCCCATGCGTCTCTTCGAGCTTCGGACGCTGCGTCTGCCGCAGCGCGTCGGTTGGTTACTCGCTGCGATTTGGAAGCGGTGCCGCTCGGCCGTCACGCGTCCCTCC
>JBIKVL010000727.1:0-3269 GCA_044356875.1 Pirellulaceae bacterium
AATTGCAGACTGGCCCGCTCGACCACAATCGAGCCGGCGGGCGCGGGGCCCGGTGCAGGACCAGAGGCCGCGTTGCCTGCAGGAACGGAGCCGCCGTTTGGCGCTTGAGCGAACGCCCCCGGCGCCATGAATGCCACGAGCGACACGCACGCGGCCACGCGCAAAGCGGCCATTCCCCAGCGCCACGCTACGCCACCATGAATGCCGCCACTACAGCCCACGCTGATGAAACGACGCTCAGGTAGCTCGACGACAATCATGGCAGGAAACTCCGCTAGTTCTTGAAAAATGGACATCTTTCCGATCCGTGCCCATCCGTGTCATCCGTGGCCATTGACAAACAGAAGGACCGCGCATCCAACGAATCACATCCATCTTTCGTTGTACGTAGAAAACGTTTTCGAATAGTATTGAACGCGAAGGCCATCAAATCATTGCCATGCGACCCTTAATCATTCTTTTAGCCGCGAATCGTCCATGGAACCCAGCGACGGGCTCGGATTCGATTCACTCCACGTCCTCCAATACGAGGTCGAAATCCTCCAAGAACCGAAATGGCGCAGTCACCTCCTTTCCGCCGTCTTTGAAGGTCACGGTGCCTGTGCGGTAAAGGTTGATCCAGACGACGCGCACGTATTCGGCTTTCCGAGGCGTGATCGTGACACTTCTTTCCGTCGCCTTTTCCGTCTCAAACGTCTGATGCGTTGTGCGTTGAATCTCCTTTGAAATATCGCTCGAGATGGAAAACCATCCGGCGGTCGCCGATTTCCTTGTCTGTTCCTCGGTTTTCCAACTGTCGGAAATCGTGGCGGAGTGTCTGAGGACGAGCGTATCTTTCACGACCTTGCCCACGTTGTCCCGGACCTTTATCTTGGCGCCTCGTTTAAGCACCTCCTGTTCCAAATCCGAAACATGCTTGACCGCAATCACTTCCGGCGCCCGCCAATCCTCGGCTACCTCGCTCGATACTTCATAGAAGTTCTTCGATGTGTCGTTGTCGTTGAACCCATGTTTGACGGAGACTTGGTCGCCACGTTTGGTAACTAAAAAATGCTTCAATCCACCAGTCTTCTTTAAAAGATTCGAATAAAATGTATATTTGCCAGTTATTGTTTGAGTTTCGATTCTCAGCGTGTTCTTTCCCAACTTGGCGAATCCGAAATCGAAGACTTGAGTTTCATTGTTGTCAATCTTGCCAACAAACCGATCATTGATGTAGACGTGCTGGGTGACCAACCAGCCAAGATAAGCGGATTGCCGCGTGACCTTAACGGAGATTGGAACATCAGCGGAATTTTGGGCACATAGGCAGAGAATCATCGCGGCAATCGCGTTGTGCATCGCAAGGCTCCGTTGGCAGGTGGCATGTGTGTGTGTGTGTGTGTGTGTGTGTTAACGTTTCCGGACAGACGCTCGTTGGGGCAGGTTTTCTTGGCCCATGGTCCAGGGCATAGGCTTTGGGTCCGAGTTGCTTTCCGCGTCGAGCCTGGTGATCTTGAGGTCGCGAAAGCGGGCGGTTCGCCGCGAACCGGCGGGAGATCCGCGGAACAGAAACGACAGCGGACCCCTTAAACAAACGTTGGGAGCGGTGTCGGTGAGATCGATCGCCAACTCGCCGCCCAGCCAGATCCGCACTCGCCGGCCCTCGCAGCGGATCGCCAGCGGATTCCAGGTGTCGAACCGCAATCGCGCGAGCAGATCGGCGGGCGCGACCGCGATCGTATCGGTCCCGCCCGGCGTCGAGCGGTACAGCCAACCCGCTCGATCGCCCGCCAAGTGGAGGCGGTAGTGCGAGCCGGTATCCCACGATGTTTCCAAGACATTCGCGCGGAACAGCACCAGGCACTCGTCGAGCGGCCCTTCGACACGCATGTCGCAACGCAATTCGAAGTCTTCCAGGTTGCCATGCCGGCCGTACCACACGCTGCCCCATTCGCTCCCCGCACCGATCGTTTCCACGAGTACGCCGTCCACGTTCGCGACATCGCCGCCAGGAAAGCCCCAGCCATTGAGCGCCGTATCGCGAGCGATCATGGGGTCAAAGACAGTTTCTAGGCGCGGCAGGTCTGTGCGCCGCGCGGTGGATGGTTGGCGACTCCGCGATGGAACGACGTTCGAGCTCCGGCCGTCTGAAGCCTGTTCCGTGGCGGCCGACTGCGGTGGCATCCACTCCGTAAGCCAACAAACCACGCGGAAGCCGCAATCGGGCTTGGGAGGCGATTCGGGGAAATGCCAACGCGTCGCGGTGGCCCGTAACAGGTCCGCCGCTTCCGACTCGTAGCTCCCCCCGCGAACCACCGGCCGCACAAATGGCGTCGAAGCCAACTGCGGCTGTGGGCTCGATGGCGGCGGCATAGGCGCGGACGCCAGTTCGGGCAGCCATTCGGCCATCCATTCCGCCATCCATTCCGCGATGTTGCCGCGCATGTCGACCAGCCCGAACGGATTAGCCGGAAAGCTGCCAACCGGCCGCGGCGCAGGCTCGTTGGCGACCGCATGGTCGCGCATCGTCGAATCACTCCATGGCATGTCCGATTCCACGCCCGCTCGACAGGCCCATTCCCAGGCGGCATGTGGGGGCAACGAGTATCGCCGGCCAGCGCGACGTTCCTCGGGGAGATCGGACAGACGTCGACAAAACTCGATCGCCTCATGCCAGGCGACGCCGCGCGCCGGCCAATCCGCCGTCTCTGCCTTCACCACTTCGGCTTTGCCGCTCTTCATGACGCGAGCGAACTCCCGTTCGGTGACTTCGTGCGCACCGAAGAGAAGCGGCCGCGACGCCCGAGCGCCGCGAACACGCGAGCGGCTGTGGAATTCGCCCGGTGGAACGAGACGCAGCGGCATCCCGATCGTGTTGAAGATCTCCACATCGGCCAGCTTCAGGCGCCGAGCCCACTCGCGTTGAGCCGCTTGGGCTTCAGCCGCTGTAAACGGCCCGAGCAGTGGTGGCGGGTGGGATACAACACGGACTCCGGCGCGTCGGTCACCCTGGTTGCGTGAGTCCCCTGATCTGGAAACCCCTGTTTCGGGGGCTCCTGATTTGGGGGTTCCAGGCGCGATCGCCTCACGGCGAGCGTGGTTGCGACCAGGCCCCAGTCCTGTCCATGCCATCAGGAACAGGGCGAGAACAGCGACTCCGCCGACTCCCACCGCCATCGCGCCGCCAACACGCCAACTCCGCCCACCACGAACATGAGCCCAGTGGCTGTCGGTTCGCGCGCCCTCCGTCGCCGGTTCGCTCGCGGATGTCCGATCCGAATCGCTCG
>JBIKVL010000726.1:0-3269 GCA_044356875.1 Pirellulaceae bacterium
GTCGGCGTGCCGTTCGACATCGAACTGCGCGACAATCCGGTCGACGGCACGACGTTGCCGCCGGGCCAAAACAACAACAGCGATTCGGGCCGCAACCAGTTCGACAATCACACGTACGACAACACGCCGACGTTCGTCTTCCGGTTCGACGACGCGTTCTTGCTCAATGATCTGCCCGGAAACGATACCAACGGATTGCCATTCGACGAGGTGATCCGGATTCCGTTCCTGCCGGGCGTCGGCGTGAATGGAACTCAGCCGACGGGCGCGGGCTACGCCATCGCCATTTTCGACGAAGGTTCGACGGCGCCAGCCGCTGGCAACGCGGGTTCGACGACCGTGCGTCAGCCGCTCGGATTCGCCACGCAGTTGGAAAATGGCCTCTACACGTTCACGGTGCCTAACGGCATGAACCTGAACGACGGCAGCCACTTCATCACCGCGCGGGTGCTCGTGCTCGATCCGGCCAATCCGGGCCAAGTCGGTTGGGGCGCTCGCAGCCAGTCGCTCGAGATCGTCGTTGACCGCGTCGCTCCGCCCGTGTTCTTCGGCTACGCGAGCTTGGCGGACACGACGCTGGGACTCGATACGGCGAGCGACTCGGGCGTGGAAGGCTACCCAGCGACGAACGTCGACCGCGTTACCAACGACACGACGCCGGCGTTCTACGGCACGGCCGAAGCCAACGCGATCGTGCGGCTGTACGTCGAAACGAATGGCGTGGCAGGCCTGCAATCCCGCGAATCGGGCGCGGCGACCCCCGACTTGTTCATCGGCCTGTCACCCGCCGCGCCGCTCGACGGCAGCAACCAGTTCCCAGCCGGCAACTGGCGGATCGAGTCGCAACCCGACTTGAACAATCCGAACCTCGGGTTCGCTCAAGATGGCCTGCGGATCGTGTACGCCACCGCCGAGGATCTGGCGGGCAACGTGACGCCGGACGGCAACGCCGACCTGCTGAACATTTTCCTGGACACTCGCGGTCCGCAAGTGTCCGGCGTGAGCGTCAACACCCGCAACAACACGAATTACAACATTTGGGACCACAAGGGACGGCCCGATGGTTCGAACACCGGATTCCTCATTCCGACGCCGCTGGTGAATTCGCTGGTCATCAACATCCAGGATTTGCCGGCCCGTAGCAATGTCGATCCGAACTTCCTGTACGCGGCGTTGTTCACTCCGGTGTCGATCGACCCTGGCCACTACACGCTGCGGGGCGACCACAACGGCATCATCCCGATCCAGTCGATCACGTTCACAGGCGATACGGCCGTCAACGGCGTGATCGCGACCGGATTCGTCACGGTGACGTTCTTCGAACCGCTGCCGGACGATCGCTTCACTTTCACCATTTCGGATCGCGTGACCGACATCGTCGGCAACCGGCTGGATGGCGAAGCGAACACCAACGAGCCGCATGATTCGCAGTCGACGCTGCCTTCGGGCGACGGCGTGCCGGGCGGTTCGTTCGTGGCTCGGTTCACGGTCGACACGCGGCCGGAAATCGGCTCGTACGGCGCCGAGGCGGCGTGGGTCGATACCAACGGCAACTTCTCGTTCGATCCGGAGAACGCGGATTTCGTCAATCGCGACATCCAGTACAAGATGGAGTTCCTGGACGCGAACAATGTCGCGATCGACAAGATCTACACCAGCGACAACGTGTTCGCTGGCAAGTTCACGGCCACCGCTGGCAGCACAACCGACGGCTTCGACAAGTTGGCGGCGTATGGCCGGCAAAACGGCGGATTCCGCTGGCTGGTCGACACCGACAACAACGGCGTCGCCGATGTGCGGGTCTTTGATCCGGCGAATATCAACGGCATTCCGGTCGCGGGCAATTTCGACGGCAACACCGCGAACGGCGATGAAGTGGGCGTGTTCGATGGCGCCGCGTGGTGGCTGGATACCAACCACGACTACCGAGTCGACCTGCGGGTCGCGAGCCCGATCGTTGGGTTCCCGATCGTCGGCGACTTCGATGGCGACGGCCGCGACGATTTGGCGACTTGGCAAGCCGACCAATTCCGGTTCGACTTGGCGGCGAACGGCTTCGGCCAGCAAGACGCCACGATCAACTTCGGTTTCATCGGAACCCGTGAACGCCCAGTAGCCGCCGACATGGACTTCGACGGCGTCGACGACATCGGCTTGTGGAACCCGGACAACACGGGCCCGACCGCCGCGGCGACGACCGCCGAGTGGTACTTCCTGATTTCGGGAGTTCGGGATGGCCGGATTCCGATCGCCGGGACGGTCAATCTGTTGGCCCACGCCTTCACGCCGGTGCCGTTCGGCCGCGACTTGTACGCCGCCTACGGCGACGACGCCGCGTTGCCGCTGGTGGGCAACTTCGATCCGCCGCCCACGACCGTTGTCGGCAACGATGGTTCGGGCAACCCGATCACGATGAATCTGGATGTCAACCGCGACGGTTTTGTCACCCCGCTCGACGCTCTCCTTGTGATCAACATGCTCAACTCGGGTGGCGGCGAAGCGATGCTCAGCACGGCCCAGTCGAACGGCATGTATCCGGACGTCGACAGCAGCGGCAGCGTCGCGCCGCTCGACGCCCTGCTCATCATCAACCGGTTGAACAGCGGTTCGGGCGAAGGCGAAGCGGTGATCGTATCGGCGGGCGTATCGAGCGTGGCGGCCGTGCCGAGCGAGACAGGTACGGTGTCGAGCGGTTCGAGTGCGTCGATCGGATCGGATCTGTCGAGCGGTTCGTCGGCGAGTCCGAGTGTGGTTGCGGCCGCTGCATCCGAGCAATCTTTTGTGAGCGAGTCGGACGCGGTAGCGGCAGCGATTGCCCAGTTGTTGGACGACACCAATGACAACGACGGCATCGACGAGTCCCTAGCGGCTCGCGACGCCTCGGAGACCGACGAAGACGCGGTGGATTCGCTGTTCGCTCGCCTGTGATCCGACATCAACCGAGCCGCGCCAGCGGCCCTCCATCAGCCGAGCCGCGCCAGCGGCCGGTTCTAGGCGGAAACGGCCGAACCGGGCGAAAACCGGCGGCTTGCGCCGGGCCGCACGAAAACCGGCGGCTTGCGCCGGGCCGGCTAATCTGAGTGAACGCTGCGGCAAAGTCGCGGACCACTCCGTGGTCCGCTGCTCATGTTCCGGTGGTAGAGGTCTCGACTTCGCCGAACCCAGTTCTCCGAATTTGGTTCCATTCCACGTGGCCGCGATATTCGACGCAGCGTTGGTTGAGCTCGGCGTTGGACCACGGAGTGGTCCACGACTTTGGCCAGTCCGCT
>JBIKVL010000728.1:0-3268 GCA_044356875.1 Pirellulaceae bacterium
AATCATCGCTCCGATGGCGGTTAGAGAGGTGACGAGAATCGTGTCAATGGGCGCCAGAGCACCGCGAACGTCAAACCATAGCCCAAAAATTAACTTGTCCAAAAAAATTTTTGTTCGCATTTAGGGTAGTGCCTGACCTTCCTGAATTTGCGTCGAGAAGGTGATTCCAGCCGGAGCATCGCCTGGCGACTGCGTTTCGTCGCCTACGTCCGTCTGATCCTCGTAGCTGAAGTTCCTAAATGTCGTCACGACCGTGATCCGCGGGTCGTTCGTCGTGGTCGTAAAACCGTCCACATCGCCAAAATTGGACGTTATCGTTACGATCCCACTGGAAACCGTGATCCCCGCCGTGGTGTTTTCCAGGATCGCGAACGAATAAGACTGGTTGAGGGCGTTGATGGCCGCTCCCGTATCCGCCAGCTCCTGCATAATGGCATCACGATAAGAGACCAGCCCCACAATCAGACCGATACAGGCGATAGTCGCCATCAGGATTAGTTCCGCCGACACGACAAAGCCACGTTCGTCGTGCCACAGCGTCTTCCATGACTTCATGAGGCACTCCTTCTTACGTACCACTCCGCCACAACCTTAAAGCTCGACCAGCGTGGCTGAGAAATGTGTAGTTCTTCTCGATGGCTGGACTATCCATACCGTCGATTTCTTTTGCCAACCATTGACCCGCGCGGATCAACACTTCGCGGGGCGGATGGAATTCGTCCGGCACCATCGCCCACCATTCGAGCGCATGGCCCGTGGCCAGGATCCGCCGGGAGAGTGGCGTATCGAGTTTCTCGTCCCGAGCGGCCGCTTTCGCGTCGGGCCAGTTTTGGTCCCAAAAGCCTTCCTGGGACTGGCTCGCGACGAGCCGGCGTGTCGCCTCGCGGAGGTGGTCGCCGATCTCGACACGGGCCGCTTCGTCCAACAGCGGCTTCTGCTCGTCGATCCTCAGCAGCATCACCAGCGTGTAGAGTCGATGATTCCCGTAGCAGACGCCCTGTTGGAACTGCTGGCGCATCAGGCGGCGGGCGCAGCGGTTGAAGTCGATCCGTTCACCGTCCGCCGAGTACCACGGGGCGCCGTCGACGGCGTAGAGAGCGGCGGCCAGCGTCGTCCACTCGTATTCTTGTTGATTGATTTCGAACCGGGCGATCGCGCTGGCCAACAGCGACCGCAGCGGCACCATTTGTCCGGGCAGCGACAAATCGAAATCAAGTGGCGTGCCGCACTCCGCCAGTGACGCCAGCGTGTGGTCGACATGGCTTGCCGTCGCGTTGCCCTGCTGCATGCGGACAGCGACAAGTCCGTTGCGGAGCGACATCAGCGGTTTTGTGTCTTTTCCCCAAGCGGCTTGAAATGCCTTGTGGTCCACCAGCAGCCGCCTCAATTCCTCGCCGGATAGGCATTCGGGGTCCTTAAATGTCGCATCGACGCCCCAAAAACGCAGCGCATGGTCCACATAATTGATTTTGGGCTGCGAGTGCCGCAGGCGCGGTTCGAGTTTCTTGAGCACCGCTGTCAGTTGATCGTCGGTCACAAGCAGTGGGTTATCGTGGAGCGGTTCGATGTGGATCGGCTCCATGTCGAATCGCGGGAGCCGGGGTCGAGGGTCACGGATCAAATCCGCGACCGCAGGGACGGCGATCAATGCCGCCAGAAATGCCACTTGGGACCACCAGAAGCCGAGCATCCACGCGCGTTGGCGCGATTGGGTTCGTGGACGGTTCATTCGCCAGCCTCCTTTCGTCGAGCGATCAGGGCCGCATCGTCTTCGTAGACGACCGTCCAGGATTCCAAAGTGCTTTGGACGGCGTCCGCCAATCGCTGTTGGGACTGCTTCTCGATCGTTAAAAACTCGACACCGTACCGGTCCAACGTTCGTGTCCAAGTGCCTTCAGCCTTCGCAACCTGGGCGTAGTCCGTACGGGCGATCCGCGGCAGGATCGAGGCATTGGAATTCGCCGACACCTTCATGCCGGCTGGCCCGCTCCAACCCAGCCAATCGCCCCATTCCTCAGGGCACCACACCAATCCCTTGGGTGTGTTCCCGCGAAGGAAGTCGGCGACCGCATGCGGCGTGTCGGGCGAATACACCCGATTCAGAGGTCGGGGCTTGCCGCCCAGCATGGGCGTCGCGAGCGGCGACAAGGCGAAGGCGACCCAGATCACGAGTACGGCGGCCAAGCTGTAGGCAAATTGAAAGGCCGGATTGGAGCACTCGTCCGGATTCGCGGTTTCTTCGGGTGGAGGGCATGGGTGCTCAGCGGTCACGCTCTGAGGGGCCCACCAACCGCATCCCTGAGCCAAGCGTGCGGCATGAGGTAGCAGAATCACCGTCGCCACCACCGCGAACCACGATGCCAGCGACTGCTGGCAACCCGCGATCAACGTGAAAGCGATAAACGTCAGGACATCGCCAGCACGAAACGGAACACGGCTGTGTCGCAGTATCGCCCCGAACAAAACCCAAAGCGTCAACAGGCCGAGCCCCTGCCACGAGGCGACCAGTATTGGGCGGAAGCCGCCCAAAGCGGACCCCAACGAGCTTGTCGACAGCGACACGGCTTGGCGCCACAGCTCCCAGCCTAGGGGCGTGCAGAGCGTCGCGGCGATCGACGCCTGCGCGACCCAGATTCGCCAGCGACGGCCGTCATCCCGCGCGACCAACCGCAGGTCCCGCCGTTCCAGCCAACCATCCAAAAATTCGCCGACCGCGAAGCAAAGGGTGGCGACCACTCCCAGCAGGACAGTGCCGTCCAGGTTGGCCCAGGCGGCCATCAGCACTGGCATCCAGGCACCGGACGCCCAGCCCGCCATCGAGTCTGGCGTCGATTCCGCACGCAGTCGCCGAAGCATCAACAGCAGCGCGACGAAACAGGCGGCGCCAGCGAGCTCGGGACGCAAGACGCCCACCCGGGTCCACACGAATGGCAGGACCAGCGCCAACCCCGCCAGCATCCATCGCTTGCTGGATGTTTCCAGGTAGAGCAGCCGCGCTAATCCGATCGAGGCTCCGCCCACCAGCACGACGAGCGTCGCTTGCAGGGCCAGTGGCCCGCCCGTGCGTTCCAACAGGTGCAGCAGCAAATCGCTCAGCCAGGACGTTGTGGTCCATTGCATGCCGTCGGCCAGCGGCAATGTGGGATCGACCGTGGGAAGGGCGTTATGTTCGGCGATCCACCGCCCGACCATCGCATGCCGCCAAGTCACGGCATGAAAAAGCGGGATATAGCTGAGATACCAGCACCAGGCGGTCAAGACCGCGACG
>JBIKVL010000729.1:0-3267 GCA_044356875.1 Pirellulaceae bacterium
TGGATCGCCACCTGGGCCGCGACGCGATTTGATTACGAGCCGATCGAGCTCGGCAAGGCTTACACGCTTACGGCGCGACTGCCGATTTCGTCAGCGGGACGCGTCGCGCATCTGGTTCCCGAACCTTGGTTCACGCCCGAAACCTCGCTCATCGCCCGCGCCGCGCCCGACCCCGACCACCCCGGATGGGCGCGGGCCGATTGGCGGTTGCGGTTCGTCGATCGCGACGAGTCGCGCGCAGAGTCGCGCGGTATGCCGCTCGCGCTGACAATGCGACACGCCGGAGAAACGGCCACGCATCCCGTTTTCCTGGATGGACGCCGGCCTTCGCCCGCGGTCGCCTTCGCCGCGGAGACCGACGATTCACGAGCCGCATCGCCCGCCAGCGAATCTTCGCCGAGCGAGTCGGTCGCGAGGCGGCTCGTCGAATCGCGTTTGAGTGTCGCCGAGTATCGCTTTTTGGGCTGGGTGCCGGGTTGGCCGGCGGCGGGACTGGCTCCCTGGGTCGTGGCCTACTTGCTGCTCAGCTTGCTGTTGTTGCCGATCGCCAAGCGGGTCACTCGCACCTGTTGAGCTTGCCGGTTCGATGGTGTTCGGGGCGCATCGGTCCCGCATGCGTGTTCACGTCCGTCGAAGGCGGGTCGCGTTCGCGTCCGGCGCGGGTAGCGTTCCTTCGACAGCCGCTTTAGACTAGCCAGCGTGCATTGGAAGACTCGATGCAGGGATTGAATGAGAAGACTCGACGACAGTGGGGCGACGGGAGGAGCAGCGATGGCCGAGGCGGAGCGGCACGGAGATTCTGGTAACCGGACTCACTTCGGCATTGGTACGCGTGCGTTCGCGTGGCTAATTTTGCTCGCGGCGGTCCCGCTGCTGCTTGCCACGCAGCGGCTCGAAGCGGCCCCGCGCATCTTGCCTGCGGGGAAATTGCCGGCCGATTCGCGGCTCGCTCCGCCCAAGGATCTCGATGGTTATTTCCCGTTCAAGCCGTCGGCGAGCGTCGATGAGTGGCGGGAGCGGGCCAAGTTCGTCAAGCGGCAGTTGTCGGTGTCGTTGGGACTTTGGCCAATGCCGCTCCCGACACCGCTCAACCCCGTCATCCACGGGAAGGTGGTGCGCGACGGCTACACGGTGGAACGGGTTTACTTCGAGAGCTTCCCTGGCTTCTTTGTCACCGGCAATCTGTATCGTCCGGCGGGGAAGAACGGCAACTCGGGAAAGTACCCAGGCGTGCTTTGTCCGCATGGTCATTGGCCGAACGGCCGCTTCTTCGACATGGGACTCGACGCGGTGCGGCGGGAGATCGTGGACGGCGCCGAACGGTTCGAGGAGGGTGGACGCAGCGTATTGCAGGCCCGCTGCGTGACACTGGCCCGCATGGGCTGCGTCGTCTTTCACTACGACATGATCGGCTACGCGGACAGCATCCAGATCCCCTTCGAGCTGGCCCACGGTTTCTCCAAGCAACGGCCTGAAATGAACACGCCTGAGAATTGGGGACTGTTCAGCCCGCGGGCCGAAGCCAACGCGCAATCGGTGATGGGGCTGCAGACATACAATTCGATCCGCTCGCTCGACTTTCTCGTCTCGTTGCCGGACGTCGACACAACCCGGATCGGCGTCACCGGCGCCAGCGGTGGCGGCACCCAGACGATGATCCTCGGCGCGCTCGATTCCCGGCCCGCCGTCATCTATCCGGCGGTGATGGTCTCCACGGCGATGCAAGGCGGCTGCACCTGCGAGAACTGCAGCCTGCTGCGAATCGACACCGGCAACGTCGAGTTCGCCGCGCTGTTCGCGCCGAAGCCGCAAGGCCTTTCGTCCGCGAACGACTGGACCCGCGAGATGGACACCAAAGGATTCCCCGAATTGAAGAAGCATTACGCCTTGCTCGGCGCCGCCGACAACGTGATGCTCAAGGCGACCGTGCATTTCGGCCACAATTACAACTACGTCAATCGGGCCGCGATGTATGGTTGGTTCAACAAACACCTCCAGCTTGGCTTGCCTTCGCCAATCATCGAAGAAGACTATCGGCGACTATCGCGCGAGGAGATGACCGTTTGGGACAAGCAGCACCCGGCACCGCCGAGCGGTCCTGATTTCGAGCGGCAATTGCTGCGAGTGTGGACCGCGGACGCCCGCCGACAACTCGCCGAGGCGGCTCCCCGCGACGCCGCATCGCTGGAACGGTACCGTGCCCTGGCCGGCGGAGGCGTTACCGCCTTGATCGGCCGCACTCTGCCCGCCGCTTCGGACATGTCGTTCACCGAAACCGCGAACGCCGCCGGCGATGGATACCGTTGGCTCGGCGGACTGCTCCGCCACAAAACGCGGGGCGAAGAACTGCCGCTCTCATTGCTCGTCCCCGAACGACCGAACGGTCGAGTGGCGCTCTGGCTGGACAACGAAGGCAAGGCGGCGCAGTTCACCGACGCGAACGTGCCCGTTCCCGAGGTGCTCGAATTGCTCAAAGCCGGCATCACGGTCGCGGGCGTCGATTTGCTGTTCCAAGGCGAGTTTCTCGCCAACGGCCAACCGTTGGTCGCCGCGCCGAAGGTTGCCAACCCGCGCGAGTTCGCCGGTTACACGCTCGGCTTCAATCATTCGATCTTCGCCAGCCGCGTACACGATCTGCTCGCCGCCGTCGCTTACCTTCGCGCCCGTGATCCGCAGACCAAACGCGTTGATGTGGTGGCGCTGGACGAGACGGCCGCCGTCGCCATCGCCGCTCGCGTGGTCGCTGGCGGCGCGATTGACACGTTGGCGGTCAACACTCACGGGTTTCGCTTCGGCAAGCTCGACAACTTCCGCGATCCGAATTTCTTGCCGGGCGGCGCCAAGTACGATGATCTGCCCGGCATGTTGGCGCTCGGCGCGCCGCATACCTTGTGGCTCGCGGGCGAAGGCCCCGAGTCGCCGCCGCTGGTCGCCGGAGCTTACGCCGCCGCCAAGGCCAGCGGAGCGCTCGCCGTATTCCCCGGTTCCGCCGCCAACACGACCGCCGCTGTCGTGAAACGTCTGCGTGAATGAACCGCGGACGGCACGGATAAAACGGATTTTTGTCGAAGGAAATCGCCGTCGGTTCGAACCGTGGTGAATGTGTCGTATAGATCGTATGGGTCGCATAGGTCGTATGTGTCGTATGGGTCGCATGGGTCTCATGGGTCTTATGGGTCTCATGGGTCTTATGGGTCTTATGGGTCTTATGGGTCTTATGGGTCCTATTTTTCATCCGTGTTGAACACGGAAACGACAATCCCGGGA
>JBIKVL010000730.1:0-3261 GCA_044356875.1 Pirellulaceae bacterium
CGGCATCGAATATGGCGACATGCAGCTCATCTGCGAAGCCTATTTGATGCTCAAGGAAGCGCTCGGCCTGACCAATGCCGAGCTATACGACGTCTTCGACGATTGGAACCGCGGGGAACTGCAGAGCTATCTGATCGAGATTTCCCGGGACATCTTCAGCGTCGCGGACGACCTCGATTCGGGCGAGCTGGTCGACAAAGTGCTCGATGCGGCCGGCGCCAAAGGCACGGGGAAATGGATGAGCCAATTGGCGTTGGACTTGGGTGTGCCGAGCACCTTGGTCACGTCGGCCGTCTACGCCCGTTGCCTCTCGGCGGTGAAGGACGCGCGGGTGCGGGCGAGCCAAACGTTGCACGGGCCGCCGCCCGCCACGACCGGTGTGGGCGATCGTCCGGCGTTCATCGAAGCGGTGCGACAAGCGCTGTACGCGTCGAAGATCTGCAGCTACGCGCAGGGATTTGTCCAGTTGCAAGCGGCTGCGAAGGAACACGATTGGCCGCTGAACTACGGGGATTGCGCGATGCTGTGGCGGGGTGGCTGCATCATTCGGGCCCAGTTCCTCGATCGCATCAAGGAGGCGTTCGACGCCCAGCCCAATCTGGAAAACCTTCTGTTGTTCCCGTATTTCACGCAGGCGCTTCACAACGCCCAGGCTTCTTGGCGCCATGTCGTATCGCTCGCCACGCTCCGCGGCTTGCCGGTTCCGGCGTTTAGCACCGCGTTGGCGTACTACGACAGCTACCGCCGCGCGACATTGCCCGCGAATCTGCTGCAAGCCCAACGGGACTATTTCGGGGCGCATACGTACCAACGCACCGACCGGCCGGGTGTCTTCCACACCGATTGGCTCGGCAAACGCAAGACGCCCCGGGCTTAAGGTCCGCGTTACCTAAGGTCCGCTTTTCGCGGGAAGTTGGCATGTCGCACACGATTGTGATCTTCGGCGCGTCGGGCGACCTGACGAGCCGCAAGCTGATCCCCGCCCTCTTCCAGTTGTTTCAGAAGGGGCGGTTACCTAAGGACACGCGGATCGTCGGCGTCTCCCGCACGTCGTTCAGCAGCGAGACTTGGCGGGCCGAGCTCGAAAAGGCGACGGCGAAATTCGACAGCGGTGGGTTCGACGCCGACCGCTGGCGGGCGTTCGCGCCGTCGATCTTCTACCATCCGGTCGACGCGGAGAGTCCCGCCGATTTCGCGACGCTCCGCGGATTCCTGGAACAGATCGAAGGCGGCGCCAGCGCGACTCGGCTGTACTACCTGTCGACGATGCCGAGCCTCTATCCCAAGATCGCCGGCCAACTCGGCGCGGCCGGATTGGCGGACGAAAAATCCGGCCCGCGGCGGATCGTCGTCGAAAAGCCGTTCGGGTACGACTTGTCGTCCGCTCGAACGCTCAACGATGACCTGCATCGCGTCTTCTCCGAGCGGCAGATTTTTCGCATCGACCATTATCTCGGCAAAGAGACGGTGCAAAACCTGCTCGTCCTGCGGTTCGCCAACAGCATTTTCGAGCCGATTTGGAATCGGAACTACATCGATCACATCCAGATCACGGTCGCCGAGGAAGTGCCGGTTGGGCGGCGCGGCGGCTACTACGACAAAGCGGGCGTGCTCCGCGATATGTTCCAAAACCATCTGCTGCAGTTGATGATGATCACAGCGATGGAGGCCCCGGCCCGGTACGAGGCCGATTTAGTGCGTGACGAAAAGGTCAAGGTGTTGCGTTCCATCCGGCCGCTGCTGGGCGCCGACTTCGCCCAGGACACCGTCCGCGGCCAGTACGACGGCTACTTGGACGAAGAGGGCGTGCCGGCGCACAGCCCGACGGAGACGTTTGCGGCGCTGAAACTGCACGTCGACAACTGGCGCTGGAACGGCGTGCCGTTTTATCTGCGCAGCGGTAAGGCGATGTCGTGTCGAACGACGCAGATCGTCATCCAGTTCCGCGAACCGCCCCACATGCTGTTCGTCGAGGGACCGCGGCGGCACGTCGACGCCAACCGGCTCGTGATCCAAGTGCAGCCCGCCGAAGGGATTCAATTGCACTTCCAGACCAAGGTGCCCGACGCCGGCATGCGACTGCGGATGACCGATCTGGATTTCCGCTTCTCCAGCCAATACACGGGCTCGCTGCCCGACGCCTACCAGCGGTTGCTGTTGGACGCGGTGAATGGCGACGCCAGCCTGTTCGCCCGCAGCGACGAAGTGGAGATGGCGTGGGGGATCATCGACCCGATCATCGCCGCCTGGCGCAGCCCCGCCGCCCCGCCGCTCGAACCGTACGCCGTCGCCGCCTGGGGCCCTGAGGGTTCGACGGAATGGATGAGCCGCCAAGGGCGCGAATGGTTCGACGTGTGCCCTGTGCTGCGATAACGGTACGCGGGCCGTCGGGATTGGGCCGTCGGGCTTGGGTCGTGAAGCGCGCGCCTTGATGCGAACGGCCATTAGTCGCGGACGTCGTTCGCGAGCAACGTAACGCCGTTGCCTGGAGTCGCGGGGTAGACGCACCGGCCCTGGTCGATCCGCACGCCGGCGGCGATGTCGCGTGCGAGCAGCAACGCGCCGTCCATGTCGACGTAGTCGAGCAACGGCAGCAGCTGCGCGATCGCGGAGATTCCCACCGTCGATTCGGTCATGCAGCCAACCATGACCCGCATGTCGAAGCGCCGCGCCGCCGCGATCATCCGCCGCGCGGGCGTCAAGCCGCCGCATTTCACCAGCTTGATGTTCACTCCATGGAAGAACCCCGCGCACCGCGCGACATCGGCTTCCACCACGCAACTCTCGTCGGCGATCACCGGCAACGCTGATTCGGCTCGGACCCGCTTCATCGCCTCCCACTGATCCGCCGGCAACGGCTGCTCGATGAATTCGACGTTCAGTTCGCTGAGCACCCTTGAGTTCGCAATCGTTTGCTCGGCGGTCCAGCCGCAGTTGGCATCGACGCGAAACACGGCCGACGTGTGCCGCCGCAGTTCGCGGACAATCTCCAGATCGCGGGGCGTGCCGAGTTTGATCTTGTAGACGGGCCAGCCTGGGAATTCGTTCATCTTCGCCACCATCACGTCGATCGTGTCGATCCCGATCGTGTAATTGGTGAGCGGCAGTCGGTCGGTTTGAAGCCCCCACAGCTTGTGGACCGGCGCGCCGCGGAGCTTGCCCCAAAGATCGTAGGCCGCTTGATCCAAGGCGCATTGGGCGAACGGCTGATCGCGAAGCGCATCGGCGAACCGATCCCACAACGCCGCCGGGTCGTCGCAC
>JBIKVL010000731.1:0-3255 GCA_044356875.1 Pirellulaceae bacterium
ACGGCGAAGTGCATGTCGGCATGAAGGACGGCATCGAGTACATCTTGCGTTTCGGCAACTTCGCCAGCGTCGAGGAAGGTTCAGCCGACGCCAAACTGAACCGCTACCTGTTCGTCATGGCGCAACTGGACGAGTCGAAGTTCCCCCCGCCGCAGCTCGAATCCGAGCCGGCAATCGTTCCCGAAAGCGGCCCGGCCAAGCCCGCCGAGAAGCCAGCCGCCGAGAAACCAGACGGCGGGAACGGGGGAGCTTGCTCGACAGCGGCCGCCAACGTGTCACAGGATACTGCGGCGGAGGCCAAGCCAGCGGACGCCAAGCCGGATGATGCGAAGCCGGAGGCCAAACCAGCGGACGCTAAGCCAGAGGCCAAGACAGAGGCTAAGCCAGAGGCCAAGACAGAGGCCAAGACAGAGGCCAAACCGGTGGACGCTAAGCCAGTCGACGCCAAACCAGCCGATAAGGCCGCCGAGAAACCTGCGGATGCGGAGAAGCCGGCCGAAAAGCCGGCCGAAAAGCCGGCGCCTAAGATCGACATCGCGGCGGAACGCGAGCGGATTAAGAAAGAGAATCAACGCAAGATCGACGAAGCGAAGGAAAAGCGAAAGAAGGCCGAGGCTCGAGTCTTCGAACTGAATGCCCGGTTCGCCGATTGGTACTACGTGATCTCGGAAGAAACGTACAAGAAAATCCACTTGGGCCGAGCGGACATTATTCGCGAGAAGACGGGTGGGGCCGACGAGGGGACCGGCTTGGACGCCTTCCGCAAGTTGCAAAAGGATGGGCTCAAGAAGGGTGCGCCGGCGACCACGGGGGCGATGCCTCCGGGCGGCTTTGGTGGGCCGGGTGGCCCGGGCGGATTCGGAGCGCCATAACGTTCATGTACCTGGGCCCGACGTTCATCGACGACACGTTCGCGGAAGCGTTCGCGATGAGCTACACGCGGTTCATCGTCACGTCGGCGGATCACCATTGGCTGGACGCCGCCATCCGGGAAGTGACCGGCTACAGTTCGTCGGTCATTGCTTGCGATGCGGAGACCGCGGTCGAACGGCGTTTGGAACCGGCGGAAACGCCCGACGGTCGGCCAGGCGCGGCGATTCTCGTCTTCGGCTTTTCCGCCGACGCGCTCGCCAAAGCTGTCCCCAACCGGGTCGGCCAGTGCGTGATGACCTGTCCGGCCTCCGCCGTGTTCGACGGCTTGCCTGCGGCGGAAAAGCGGCTGCCACTCGGCAAACATATCCGGTTTTTTGGTGACGGATATCAGAAGAGCAAGCTGATCGGCGGCCGTCGTTATTGGCGGGTGCCGGTGATGGACGGCGAATTTCTCATTGAGGAATCGCTGGGCGTCGCCAAAGGCGTGGGTGGCGGCAACATCATCCTCCAAGCGGTCGACCAACGCGTCGCGCTCGATGCGGCTCGCCGGGGCGTAGCGAGTTTTTCCGAAATGGCGGGCGTGATCGCTCCGTTTCCCGGCGGTGTCGCCCGCAGCGGAAGCAAGGTGGGTTCGCGATACAAGACGCTGAAAGCGTCTACGGCCGACGCCTTCTGCCCAACGCTCCGCGGCCGCGTCGAAACACGACTCCATCCGGAAGGCCATTGCGCCTACGAGATTGTCATGGATGGCGTCGATGAGTCGGCTGTCGGCAACGCCATGGCGGTTGCCATGCGAGCCGTCGCCGGGGAAGGCGTCGTCGCCATCAGCGCCGGCAACTATGGCGGAAAGCTCGGAAAATTCCACTTTCCGCTCCGCCGAGTCCTCGGCGGCTAGAACAATCGCTGGATCGGCTGGCCTTCGACGAGCGGCCTGGGGCGGCCCGCCATGTCATGGACCACTGTGTTGCGGCCATAGCCTAGCGCGTGGTAGATCGTCGCGACGAAATCCCGAGTATGAACGGGGTGGTCGACGGGTTCCGCGGCGCTCTTGTCGCTGGCTCCAATCACTTGGCCGCCACGGATTCCGCCACCCGCCAAGACGGTGCTGTAGACATTGCCCCAGTGGTCCCGGCCGGCGTTTTGATTGATCTTGGGCGTCCGACCGAATTCGCCCGTCCATGCCACCAGCGTGTCATCCAACAAGCCGCGGTCCGCGAGATCTTCGAGCAACGCGGAGAACGCTTGGTCCACGGGCGGCATCAGCAAGTCCTTCATCAAGCGGAAGTGGTTGCTGTGCGTGTCGAAATTTTTCGTCGACACCAGATGCATCCAGGGGACGGTGATGAGTGACACGCCCGCCTCGACCAACCGTCGCGCCACCAGGCAACTGCGGCCGAACTTGTTGTCGCCATAGCGTGCGATCGTTGCCGGATCCTCCTTGTCGAGCAGGAACGCTTCCCAGGCCGACTGCGAGTCGAGCACGCTGAGCGCTCGTTGACGGGCGAGTTCATACGTTCCGACTTCTTCTCCCGGCAAAGCCCGCGCGCCATCCGCCAGCTTCCGCAGCAGATTCACGCGGTCGGAGAACCGCTCCATCCCTACCTCGGCATGGGGCAGGAAGGCGGGTGGCAAAGTGCCCGGCAACCAATGTTCGTCGATCAACATCAGCGGGTCGTATTTCGAGCCCAGGTAGCCGGCGTGTTGGCCTCCCCACTGGAAATTGTTTTGATCGCCGATACGCACCGGCAAATGCACGGCTCCCGGCAAGCCGCCGCGATCGCCACGCAACTGCCGAATCGCTCCGCCGATGCTCGGCGGGTCCTGTCGCGACACTTGCGGCTCGCCACCCGGCCGCGGCGCGTGCGGCAATCCGGTTAGGTTGTAGTGGACACCCACGCCATGAGTGCCGCTGCGATGGAAGGTCGAACGAATGATCGAGTAACGATGGGCGTTCCGCGCCATCCGCGGCAACAGTTCGCAGATTTCGATCCCGGGGACATTGGTGGCGATCGGATCGAACTCGCCCCGCACCGCCACATCCGCGTCCGGTTTCGGATCGAACGTCTCCTGTTGCGCCGGTCCACCGGTGGCGAACAGAAGTATGCAGCTCCGCGCCTTCCCGCTGCCAACGCCCGTTCCCGTGGGCACCGCCGAGCCCGTCGCCGCCCCGCCCGCGCGGTCACGGGCCATCAGCAATTCCGGGAGCCCCAATCCCAACGCCGCGAGGCAACCCGCGTGGAGGAACGTGCGCCGATTCGCCAGCTGCGGTTGCCGCCGGTGGGGATGGGATGATGCAGCCATAATCGCTCGTCCTCCGTTCGCCCGGTTCTCGGAATTCACGACACGCTTCACTCAGCAGCCGGCCCCGGTAGTCCTTCGAGG
>JBIKVL010000033.1:0-11693 GCA_044356875.1 Pirellulaceae bacterium
CCAGAGCATGGGCACGTTGGTGGCTGCCGAACTGGCCCAGCGGGCGAGCGGCTTCGCCTTGCCGGAATTGCTGCGCCGCGAACTGTTCGCGCCGCTCGGGTTGCGCGCGACGGGACTCGGCGCCGAAAGACTGGACGAGCGGCGAATTGTCCGGGTACGCACGCCGCTCGACCAAGAGCCGTCATGGAACTGGAACAGCGCTTACTGGCGGCGGCTTGGCGCGCCCTGGGGCGGCATGTTCAGTACGCCGTGCGAATACGCGGCGCTGTGCCAATTGATGTTGAACGGCGGCCGCTGGCGGGAAAACCAGATTGTCGCGCCCGCAACGGTCCGTATGATGACTACGAACCGGCTGGATGATCTGCCCAACGTGCCCGAAGCTCAGCGACGCACGAAGGCCTGGGGCTTGGGATGGCAGATGAATCATCCCACGGGCGTGGATTGCCTCTGCGATTTGCTTGGACCGGACGCGTTCGGGCATATTGGCGCCACGGGCACCCTCGTGTGGTGCGATCCGCGTTCCGAAGCCTACTGTGTGATTTTCACGTCGGCGCCGCGAGACGAAGCGCCGGGACGGCTGGTTGCCGTCGCCAATGCCGTCGCCGCCTCGCTTATTGACGATCCTCCCCTTAAGGAGCCCAAACCATGACACGTAGGAACCTGCTGTCGTTCGCAGCCGCCGCGGTGCTAGCCGCCCTCTGCGGCCATTCGCCACTTGCGCTGATCGGCAGCTCGGGGCCCACGGGCTCGGGGCCCGCTGGCTCTGGGCCCACTGGCTCGGCGTTGACTGGCTTGGCGTTCACGCGGTCGGCGGCGGCGGCCGAACCGCAAACGGAGACGGCGGTGCTCGCCGGCGGCTGCTTTTGGTGCATCGAGCTGAGTTTTGAGCAATTGGCCGGCGTCGTTGACGTGGAGAGCGGCTACTGTGGCGGCACGAAAGAGACCGCGAACTACGACCAGGTGCGGCGGGGAACGACTGGACACGCCGAGGCGATCCGCGTCACCTACGATCCGGCGAAAATCACCTACGGCAAGCTGCTGGATGTGTTCTTCAGCGCCCATGACCCGACGCAACTGAACCGCCAGGGAAACGATATTGGGCGGCAGTACCGATCGGCCATCTTTTTCACGAGCGCCGAGCAAAAGAAGGAAGCCGAAGCGAAAATCGCCGAACTGGAACGCAAACGCGTTCATACGAAGCGGATCGTAACCAAGCTGGAACCGCTGACGGAGTTCTACCCGGCCGAGCTATTCCACCAGGATTTCGCCCGCCGCAACCCCTATGTGCCGTACATCCAAGGCCACGCGGTGCCCAAAGCGAAAGAAGTCCGCAGTAAACACCCCGAACTGCTCCGGAAAGGTCCATGAGTGGTTTTTGCCGAAGAGTCAAGAACGACGGAAAAATACCTTCCATCGCGTCCTGTCGGCTAAAACGTAGTTTGCGCTAAGCAACTCCAGTATCTTAATGAGTGGCATCGCCATTCTTCTTGTGGAGAGTCCGGGTGAGTTGCCGTAACTGACCGATGAGACGGTGCCTACTTGTGTCGCCAGCGTTGCCGCGTTCGGCTGAATTCCACCTATATCACTTTGGATTTTTCCGCATAACGCCTCGTGATCGCCATAACTCCGCCATCCAAGTTGTTCTTCCCTCGATACGCCGACGGTCGCAGCCAAAACAATCCAGAAAAAGCTGCTTTCCGCCTAATTCACCAGCGCCGATCCGTCTAACACCCTGAACCGCTGCGCCGAATCGCGTCAAAATCGTTTGCCTCTTACGAATTGCCATGATTTGCTTGACACACCACCCCGCGGCAGCCAGAATCTCGAACCATTGGCAGGTGGCCGAAAGGCCGAATTCCACAGAACACTTGTTCGCCCTAAACGCTCGAACAGCACCGGTTTCGTTTTGTTGCGGCGTTGTTATGACGTGGGTACATTTTAGGGCGGAGCGACTATATGACTATAGAAACGTTTGTTGCCGGGCTGTCCCGTTCCGAAAAGCTTCTTGCAATGGAGTTGATTTGGCGTGACTTGCGCACCGAAGGTGATGGCCTAGAATCGCCGTCCTGGCATGACGAAGAGGTGAATCGCCGACTTGCAAACCCGCTTGCGGGAGAGCCCCTTGGGATTAAGGATGCACTAGCGGAGATTCGAGGCTGGCGGAATGATCGTAAGACTTCTTCTTGAGGCACGCTTGGACATTTTTGAAGCGTCGAGGTTCTATGACCGCCAAAAGGATGGACTCGGCGATTATTTCGTCAGTTGCATTTTTCAGGACATTGAGAGACTTGAACGTTTCGCGGGTATTCATGAGAGACGAGGAAACTATTGTCGCTTGATTTCCGAGCGTTTTCCTTTCATGATTTGCTATCAGCTCGCATCTGACGAAATTCAGATCGTTGCGGTGCTGGAAGACCGTGGCCGAATGATTCCACTTCTTTGGGACCAGATCGCTCCCGAAGATTGGGCCGCTCCGTCCGCTGCGTGGATTGCCGAGTCGAGTGGATTGCCGAGTCGAATCGACGGAGTGACTCGATTGACGCTGGCGAAATGGAGACGGACGACTGGGCCAACGTTCGCGCTCGAGCCCGCCGTAAAGTTGGTCTTTCGGAATGACTCGGATTCGCATCTGTTCCGCCGCCGAAATTGAGTTCACCGATACGTTGCGGTGGTACGCCGAACGTAGCCCTGATTGTCGTTCGCCACTCAGGGCGTTGACCACTGGACTCGGTCGGAGCAACCACAAAGGACACGAAGGTCACGAAGATGGAGTTCGACGGGCTCTCGAATCGCGTGATCGGTTGTGCGTGTCGCACTTCAAGGGAAATGATCTCATGGAGACACAGAGCCACAGAGAAGAACGCAAACGTCAGCGCGGCGCTGGTCGTCTCCGTGTCTCTGTGCCTCCATGAGAGCCAAATTGCGAGCAATAACAAGTCGTTTAATGCGAGCTGGTGACATCGCTAATTATAAAACCAAAGTCAAAGACGCTCGCCGCGTGAACTTTAGCGTTACGTTTTAACACTTATCGCACACACACCTCCGAACGATGGGTCACACACGGTCGCTCTTCACGACGTCCGTACTCGAAACGCTCGTAGCGTCGATTGCGTGGACCTACAACGTCGTCACGAATTTCGAAAACTCGTCTTTGAATCATGCTAGCAGCGAATTCTGATGGCCGTTGATATGCCAAGCGAGCGCGCTGGAGATCGTCGAAACGGAGGATTCCCTGTCGACTGGAACCGCTAAAACGCAAACCGTGTGGGCACCATCCGAGACGATCGATTATTCCAGCGTCATGAACCCGGACGCGGCGGACCCAGTGCAACCATTTCTCGTGGACGACGTCACAAAGGCTTTTCCTGCGGATCAGTTCGAAATCCCTCACCGTCAACATCCTCTGTGTCCACTCTTCGCTTCGAAATAATCCATCCAAAGCGAAAGGTCAGGTCACGTTGCGGTAGCCCATTTTCGATGAGCGAAAGCGGCGCCGGGCACCTCGCGGTGGCTCCCAATTCGACGATCGTTGCCACCATGACGACTTCGCTTAGGGCTCACACCTACTGTTGTCGATCCGAGGCATGCTGAGCCCAGCGAATAACGCCAGCGCCAGCGGGCACTGGTTTCCGGCCGGTTCGCCCCGCCGATACCGCGACAGCAGTTCCTTCGACCGCCGGGCGAGCATTTGGCGGATTTCCCGCCGCTTACCTTTGACCCGCGGGATGGCCATCGAGTCGTAAGCGGTCGTCTGATGCCGCATCCAGGCGATGACGGCGGCCTCCGCCCGCTGTTCGACGGGGATTCGCTTGGTTCGAGCGACCGTGCCGCTGCCGACGGGCGTGGCGTGATCGGCAACCGCCTTGGCGAGCCGCTCGGCGAGTTCGGCGTGGCTCGGATGAAAGGCGAGGAAACCGACCACGGCCCCGGTGAAGTCTTCGACGTATGCCTCTTGCGCCTTTTCCCTTCGCTTGGCATCGGCTTCCCGGCGTTTGGCGAAGCTCGCAGTGGATCGCTCGGCTTCTAGTTCCCCGCGAAGCCGCTCGACGGTCGCGGACGGCGCCCAGATACCCCGTGAGAAAACCTTTCGGCCTTTTTTTTCGCTTACGGCATAGTGGACGCCCGCCGCCTTGATCCGTCGTGTAAGAGCGGCATCACCCGGCGGCACCAGAGTCCAGCCATGCGGGACAGCGAGAACTTTGCCATCCGCGGCACGGACGGTGTTTGGGGTGGGGCCAGGGGCGAAAGGGGAGGTCATGCGTGGTCTCCGTATCGCACGCCCAGCCAGACGGTCGTTTCTTCCGGCGTTGTCCAATCGACCCGATGCTTTTTGAACGCGGGAATGTTGACGAAGTCGCCAACCTTCATTTCCACCATCCCCTCCTCGAACTGCAAGCGTGCCGCTCCACTCAGCACGATCACCCATTCATGCTGAGGCTGGTCGTACCAGAAGTCGGCGGCGGAGGCATGGCCGTGCGAGATGATCCGTTCGATCCGCACGTCGGCGGCTTGAAGGAGCGTCTGCACGATTTCTTTGGGCAGGTGTTGCGGAAGGTCATCGAAGATGTTTTCGACACTTTCCCCAACCTGCTCGCTGCTGGACGCCAAAAGCTGGAAACGGGGCACGTCCTTTCCATCCACCGTCACCGTTTCCGAAAACATCCGCTTCGGCCGAATCCACAAGCCGCGCCCGCCGTATTCCTGGCGGTACACGATATGTTCTTCCAACGTTTCGCTGTGGCGGGCTGTGCCGAGGACGGTGTAGTCCTTCCCCTTGTAGTGTCGGTAGCGGCCGGTCGGGATATCGGTGTTCTCGCTCATGAAGCCTTTTGCTCCCCTAAGGTCCTGCGGCCAAAAGTCACGTTGGTTTTCGCAACTCGCCGAGATGTCGTCCAGGCCTCTCCTCGCGGACAGCGGCGAGCGTCCCGATGCGGGAATGGCCTCGGCCGCGTTGCCTCGGCCGCGTTGCCCCAGACGCGTCGACCCTGCCGCGTCGACCCGGCCGCGTCGACCCGGCTGTGGCGGCTTGCGGGGCGATAGCGGCGAACGTTCCGTGGTGACGGACGGACGGTGCTTCTGGGGGAGTGCGGCTGGGGGAGTACGGCACCGTCTGGCGAGCCCGGTTGTGTGGACGGCGTGGGGCGGCTTCGGCATCCGCTCGCCCAATCTTTAGTCTTTTTTCAAGACGATCCGTAAGCCGTTGACTGACAACAACTTAGCGGCATTGACCCGGAATCGGGTAGTTTCTATAATTACCGGCCGACCGTGGTGGTTGTGAACGAATGACCACTATTCAACGGGCTTTCGACATGGCGTTGTCGGAATGAGTCCGTGAGGGGCCGGAGGGAAGGCTAGGAGGGATTGCCGGTGTCGCGTGGGTCGTGGCAGGAAGTCAAGGAGCAGGTGCGACAAGCGACGAACATCGTCGACTTGCTCGGCGGCTACTTGGAACTGCGGCGGCAGGGCGCGGCGTATTTGGCGCGATGCCCGTTCCACGACGATAAAAAGCCAAGTCTGAACATTAATCCCGCGAAGCAGTACTGGCGGTGTTTCGTCTGCGACATTGGCGGCGATGTGTTCGACTTCGTGATGCGGAAGGAACGGGTGACGTTCCCCGAGGCGCTCCGCATGCTGGCCGACCGGGCGAACATCCAGCTCGTCCCGCTGGGGCCGCAAGCGAAGCCCGGCAGTCCCGATGATAAACAGACGCTGTTCCAGGCGATGGCTTGGGCGGAAAAGCAGTTCGTCGAATGTTTGCGGTCGAGCGACGGAGGAGAGGCGCGGCGTTACCTGGCGGACCGCGGGATCGATGAGGACAGTGTCCGTCGATTCCAAATCGGCTACTCGCCGCCGTCCTGGCAATGGCTGCTCGATCGCGCCCGCGGCACCTCGTTCTCACCTGTGATCCTGGAAGCGTGTGGTGTCTCGGGGCGCAGCCAGACGACCGGCAAGTACTACGACCGTTTCCGCGGCCGAGTGATTTTCCCGATCCATGACTCGGTGGGTCGTCCGATCGCGTTTGGCGGCCGGGTGATGCCCGGGCCTGGAAGCGAGAACACCGCCAAATACGTGAATTCGCCGGAAACCCGATTGTTCACGAAGAGCGACAATCTTTACGCGCTGGATGTGGCCAAGGACGCGATCGGCAAGCAGCGGTCGATTGTCGTGGTGGAAGGTTACACCGATGTGGTGTTGGCCCATCAGTGCGGCGTGGGGAACGTAGTGGCGGTGCTGGGAACGGCGATCAATGCCCGCCATTTGGCGCTGATGCGCCGGTTCGCGGACACCATCTATCTGGTTCTGGACGGCGACAAAGCGGGACAGCGACGCACGAACGAAGTGCTTGAACTGTTTGTCGCCCATCAAGTCGATTTGCGGATCGCGACCCTGCCCGACGGGCTCGACCCGGCCGATTTCTTCCTGCGCTTTTCGGCGGACCAGTTCCGTCAGCGGCTCAGCGAGGCGGTCGACGCTTTGGAGCACCGCTTTCGGGCATCGACTCACGGCATCAACAAGACGTTCGACACGCATCAAGCGAACCGGGCTCTCGAGGAGATCCTCACGACGATCGCCCGCGGCCGACTCGGGCAAGGCGGTTCGAGCGGCATCGGCGGTGGCGGACCGGTACGCGACACGCTGCGTGAACAGCAAATGCTGACCCGGGTGGCTCGCGAGTTCGGCGTGGAGCAGGAATCGTTGCGGAGTCGCGTGCAAGATCTGGTCCGGCAACTGCGAGCGACTCAGCGTCTGTCCGCTGCCAACTCGTCGATCGGCTCTACAGCCAACTCTACAGCCAACTCTACAGCCGCTTCGCCGTCCGCGTATTCATCGCGGCCGCTCGGTGTGAACCACGAAGTGCGTTCTGTGGCGCCAAGAGCGGCCACAGTGTTGCCAGCGGCTGCAGTGCCTCCCTCACCGGCTTCTCCGGATGGTTTTGAATCCCGTCGAGACGCTTCCGCTCACGGCGCCGCGCCTGTGGGCGACGCGTATGCTGTCGACTCTGCTGACGACTCTGCTGGCGACTCTGCTGATGATTCTCAGGAGCGCGAAGACGGAGTCGGCGATGCGTTCTTGGAAGACGCCGGCGATGTTTCTTGGGAGTTTGGCGGGGAGAAGCTCGGTAATTCCAGTCCGAGTTTAGAGTCATCACCGGACCGCGGGAAGGTTGGCCTGGGCGGTGCTCCTGTGGCGGACGAACCCGTCACGGCCCGAATGGTTAGCGTCAACCGCCTGGACGGCACGGCCGACACGGCCCGTGAGGCGGCCTTGCCGCACGCGGAAACGAGCTCCGACCACGATTGGATGTCCGAACTGGAAGGCCTGGCGGACAGCGACAGTGGTGAGGCCACGGGGCCGCCCTTGACGCTCAGTGACCTGTCCGCGGAAGAGCTCGAGTTGCTCGAAATTCTGGTGCTGCATGCCGAGCTAGCACCGCTGGCGTTCGCTCGGGTTCGCGTGGACGATTTGCGTGGCAAGCCGGCGAAGACGTTGTTCAACACGTTCCGCTTAGCGCGGGAGATGGGTGAAGCGGCCGATTTTCGGTCGGTTTTAAGCGAGCTGGACGATCCGCGGCTGAAGAGCTTGTTGATTCAATTGGATGAATCGGCGACCCGCAAAGCGACGGTGGCGGCGGTGGCGGCCGACGTGCGGTTGACACAGTTGTGCGCTCGGTTGGAGGCGAAGCGCGAGGAATTGGTGTTGCGCGAAGAGCTGACCGCGATGGAGCGGGGAACGATGGATTACGAGTCGCAAATGGCGACTTTGTGGAAGCAGTTCGAGTTGATGAGGAAACGCCAAGGCTTGACGTCGCCCACGGAGGGGTAGACGGCCTTGGACATGGTTGGCCGCCGGGAGACCCGCCGGCCGTGAACGCCCTGGGAGGGGCGGCGCGGCTGGAACCCGGATCAAGCCGCTGTGGGAGAGAGCGAGCGGTGCTCGGTCGAGCATCCGCCCGCGATGGTTTAGGACTCAAGGAGGAGTTGCCGATGACCCAATCCGTGAATGAGTTGCAGACACTGGTTGCTAGAGGGAAACGCCAAGGATTTCTCACTTTCGACGAGGTGAACGCCTATCTGCCTGACCAGGATGTAACGCCCGAGAAGCTCGACGATCTGCTGCTGGCGCTCGACGAGCAGGGTATTGAATTGGTGGACGAGTTGCCGCGCGGGGCTGGTGGCAGAGGACGTGGGATCGACGCCGGGGCGGACTTCGCCGCCGGAAGTGGACGGGTGGGCATCGGCTTCGATGGTAGTCTGTCGGATGGCTCATCACTTGGTTCGCCACTTGGTTCATCACTCGGTTCGCCAACGCGGCTCGGCGTGAGCCGGGCGACAAGTGGTGGGGACAGTGGCGGGGATGCCCTGCGACGCAAGAACGGCTTTGACCGTTCGCTGCTCCGCGACTCGGCGGATCGAACGGGATTCGCGGACTCCAACGACGACGAAGCCGAGCTCCCGGACGTGCGGCCCATGCGCGACATGCCGACGTCCGGCGACGATCCGATCCGGATGTATCTGAGCCAAATGGCGGATCTGCCACTGCTCAACCGGGAAGAAGAGATCGCGGTGGCGAAGAAGATCGAGGTCACTCGGAAACGGTTCCGACGCGCCCTGTTGTCATGCGATTTCGCGTTGCGGGCGACGGTGGAGACGCTATCCCGAGTGCATCGCGGCGATTTGCCGTTCGACCGCACGATCAAAGTGTCGCTCACCGAGCAACTGACCAAAGAGCAGATTCTGGCGCGAATGCCGCACAATCTGCGGACCTTGGAACACTTGATCAAACGCAATCACGAGGACTTCGCGAAACTGATCAGCAGGACGGCCGACGAGGACGAGCGGCATTTGGCTCGGCGGGATTTCCTGCGCCGCCGGCGCAAGTGCCTGCAGTTGGTCGAGGAATTGAGTTTGCGGACGCGCCGGGTCCAGCCGCTGATGCGCCAGCTCTCCGAGTTCTCCCGGCGAATGGATGAATTGCAGGCGCGGCTCCACGTGATCCGCGGCGATGAAACGCTGGCGGCCGAGCGGACTCGGGTGCGCCGCGAACTGCGCGACCTGATGATGTTGACGCTCGAATCGCCCCGCAGCCTGCGGAACCGGTGCCAGCAAATCGTGAAACTCTATTCGCAGTACGAGACCGTGAAGCGGCAGCTTTCGAGCTGCAACTTGCGGTTGGTGGTCTCGATCGCGAAGAAGTACCGCAATCGCGGGTTGAGCTTCCTCGATTTGATCCAGGAGGGCAACACCGGCCTGATGCGGGCCGTGGACAAGTACGAGTACCGTCGCGGCTTCAAGTTTTCGACTTACGCCACTTGGTGGATTCGCCAGGCGATCACCCGGGCGATCGCCGACCAGGCGCGGACGATTCGCATTCCGGTACACATGATCGATGTGCTCTCGAAGCTGCGGATGGTGCAGCGGAAACTGTACCAGGAACTGCGCCGTGAACCGTCGCTGGACGAAGTCGCCGAGCGTTCGGAGATTCCGATCGATGAAGTGCGAAGGGTGCTCGACATCGGCCGCTCGCCCATCAGCCTCGATCGGCCGATTGGCGACGGCGACGAGTGTTCCTACGGCGATTTCCTCGAGGACACTGTCTCCGACAATCCGCTCCGCAACGCCAACAACGGCGTCCTCCGCGAGAAGATCGACTCGCTGCTCAAGACGCTGACCCATCGCGAACGCGAGATCATTCGGCTGCGTTATGGCCTGGGCGACGGCTACACGTATACGCTCGAAGAGGTGGGCCGCATTTTCAAGGTCACCCGCGAGCGGGTCCGCCAGATCGAAGCCAAGGCGGTGAAGAAGCTCCAGAATCCGGTTCGCAGCCGGCATTTGGCTGGCTTCGTTCGCGGGGCCGCGTAAGCCGAACCCCGGGATCGTATCGGGGAGCGTCACGGCAGCTTTTTGGGGATTGTTAAGGGGATCTGTCCCTACGTTCGGTCGCGGCGGGACAGCGGCCGAGTTTAGGCAATTCGCGAGTGGCCGCTGGACATCGTCGCCGGCCCCTGTCCAAATGAGCCTTGGGAAGTTAGCTTCCCGAGGCTCGTTTTACTTTCCGCGACTGGGAATCCCCATGACGATCGCCCCTGGCACCCTTGAAACACTACATCGTATCCATCGTCAGTTGAACGACGTCAGCGGCCGCATCGCTGCGGGTCCGCGCCAAATCAAGGCGGCCGAGCAAGCGGTCGCGAAGGCGGAACAAGAGCTCGTCGCCGCCAAGGACGCCTACAAGAAGACCCGGATGGTATCCGATGAAAAGCAATTGCATCTGAAACAGCGGGAAGCCAAGTTGCGCGACCTCCAGGGCAAGCTCAACGCGGCCGAGAGCAATCGCGAGTACCAGTTGCTGAAGGATCAGATCGCCGCCGATCAGAAGGCGAACAGCGTTCTAACGGACGAAATCCTGGAGTCGCTCGAGTTGCTCGACCAACGTCAGGCGGACATCAAGACGGCCGACGGCAACTTGGCGAAAATGAAGGAAGAGCTGATACGGGTGAAGCAGCGGGTCGAGAACTTGCGGCCGATGCTGGATGGCGAACTCACCCGGGTCCGCGGCGACTTGGCGGTCGCCGAGCAGAAGTTGCCTCCCGAGTTCAAAGTCGACTATGACCGGGTCGTCAAAGCGAAAGGGGAGGACGCTTTGGGCCCCGTTGAAGGCGATTCGTGCGGTCAATGCTCGCGCGTCCTCACCCCGCAAATGCTCAACGAGCTCCACTTGCGGCGGCCCGTGTTCTGCAAGGCATGCGGCAGCTTGCTGTATGTTCCCAGCGACGAGTAACCACGCACCGCGGAATCCTGCGGGACATCGCCGGCCGGATGGGGGGAGATATGCGTTACGGAACCGTCGTCGAGTTTTTTCCTCGGAAGGGGTTTGGCTTTATCCGGCCCGACTTTGGGCCTGACATTTTCTTCCACGTCACGGCGCTCGGGGCCTGCCAGCCGGCCCCGCAAATCCTGCCGGGCCAACCGGTGAAATACGAACTGGTCCCGGGCACTGAGCCGAAGCCACGGCGGAAGTGGCGGTCCTTCGACGAAGAGGGGCCGGCGCCCACCGCCGAGCCGGTTCGACCGCAGGCGCAGCTTGTCGAACTGATCGACAAGATACCGGGTGGCGTGCTCGAAGACCTGCCGCTCGCCGCGCCCAAACGCCACCCTAACGCCCGCCGTCGTCGCCCGTCATTCCGCCGCGCAAAAGGGGAAGCGGCCGGCGAAGAGGACGAGACATAAGGGACGTTACCCGGCCTCCGCTGATTCGTGCGACGGTGTGTACACGGGACGTCCACGATGCGGCGCGACGTTGCGAACGCCTGTCACTGCGACGGTTTGTCACTGGGATGGCTTGTCACTGGGATGGCTTGTCACTGGGACGGCTTGTCACTGGGACGGTTTGCTACGGACGCACGTCGCGGTTTGCGAATCGTGTTTTGGGGATGACGCCATCGGTGGGCGACAATAGCGGTGAGTTGGAGTTGCAGCGTTGAAGTCGGGCAAACGAGTCGACAGCTGGCTCCGAGGTGCCCGGCTTGAATCGAGAAGCGCCGCTGAGGTTCTCCTCGGGCAACACACCTCCGCGTCGTTTCGCCGCCGCATCGCTTAAAAAGGGTCCATAGACTGTCTCTTGCCGATTGCCAGTGCGGGAGAGCGGTACCTTGGCCAGCATTCGCTGCCCGGTTTGGCCGATGAAGGTGT
>JBIKVL010000732.1:0-3248 GCA_044356875.1 Pirellulaceae bacterium
TGTGAAAGAGTTCCTTGACCTGCTCCGGTTGTGCGCCGTCGATTTTTTGTTCCACCTCGAACGCGAAGCTAAGCTCGTCGAGCGCCTTGACGCCCGCAGGTCCCGCGATCGCCTCGAACTCGAACTTCTTGGCGCCCTTCGTGTCGGCCTGTTGAAAGATAGGCAGATCGACCGGGAGGACTACCATCATCGCCACGAGTACGGGCGAAGGCTGTCCCGTGGGAAACTCGTAGCTTTCCGTGATCGTGCGGATTTCCCCGGCGACGGCGAGTTGCGTTTGGACTTGCTTGAGGGCGTACGATTCACGGTCAACCCACAGCCGAGTGACCGGGGCCTGGACGTTCGCGTCCTGGCATTCGGCCTGCACGCGAAAGCAGGGCCGCTTCGCCACGATTTCCTCGGCCTGCACCGTGAATCGCCAAGTCAGTGGAGCGGACCGGGCGCCGCCAGGCGCCGGTTCCTCGCGTCGCTGCAGCTGAAGGCTCTGGGTTTCGATGACCCAGCGGTCGCCGACGCGCCACTTGGGCCGCAGACGCTCGACAACCAAATCGTTCGCGCGTTCCGCGGCCGGAGGCTGCTGCGCTCGCAGCACCGCTAGGCCGCATGCCGTACCGAAAAGCATTGCGGCGAAGCACGCAACGCCTATGCGATATCGTTGCATCATAATTCCCCTTGTAAACACGTTTCGAAGGCAATGTCGGACGAGCACCTCGTCGAGGAATCGGCGCGCGGCTTCGTGGCTAGCGATCGCCGGGGTCGCCACTCGCGACTCGTCCGTTCGCATCGCCGGCGACTGGCGAACAACGCCCGCCACCGCCGCCATCGCGATCACCGCCAACCCGACAAATCCCCAGGTAATCCTCATCGTTCGTCCCCTTTTCGTCAGATCGCTATCCAACTTGGTTCGCGAGCGTTCCATGACGCCCGTCTGCCAGATAGAGCAGGGGGACGGCGAGCAATTGCGCGCTTGACATACGAAATCTTCGAAAAAATCCGGCCAATCGCCCTTCAGCCCATGGATTTTGGGCCAGGGATCGCCGTCGGAACCGTCGTCGCGGCGCGAATGTCCGCCGAACCGAGGTGCGGAAGCGCGACTTCGATACGTTCAAACCAAGCCCATAGCGGGCCCAATCGGGCCACGGGTGAGCCCGGGATGTTATGGGCGGGCTTCGAGAGCCGGAATCGGCCTGATCGGCTCCATTCGATTCCGCCGCCCGCAACAGCAACAGCCGCGCCACGCCCGAAACTGCGCGCCGGCTCCAAAATCGCCGACAATTCCCCCACCGGCTACGTCACCTAATTATCCGGCAACGCGAAGAGTGGCTCGTTGGCAATCGGACCGCCGCTGTAAAACACCGGCGTTTGCTGTTTGCCAACGAGGGCTTTGACCCGCCAATCGATATTGAACTGCAGTTCGTTCAAAGACAGAACCGAGTCCTTCGGCACGCTATCGCTGCGGGATTCGTTGAGCGTGTTGATAAGCGACTGGGTCAACACTCCATTGCCGTTCAATTCAACGCTTGTTTCATGGAACTTGCACGCCGCGATCAGCACGGGACCACCGTCGGCCGCCATCAGCTTGAAGGGGTCGATCAGACTTCGTTGGCCGCCAAATGCCCCGCCGCCATGGCAAGTATCCACAAACAGAACCGTTCGGCAGGGAAAGGCGTCGATCAACAGTCGTAGCTGGGCCCAACTGACACACGACGCGTTCGGCGAACTCGTCTCCGCGTCGTGCGTGGCGAAAAAGTAGTTGCGTTGCTTGTCGTGAATCCCATGGCCGGCAAGCAGCATGACCAATAGATCCCCCTCCGACACTTGTGTATGCAATTGCTCCAACTCGCGCAGAATCGTTTTCGTATTGGCGTCTTTGTTGACCAAGGTAATGCTGACGCCTTCCTCCGAGAAACGTCCCCGTTGCCGCTGCGCGGACATCGCCGCGACGAAATCCACGGCGTCTTTCGCGGCGAATTGGAGGTTCAGTTTATCGTCTTGGTACTCGGACACGCCGACCGCCACCACATGCAGGCGAGGCTTCGACACGGCTGGCGGCACGCGGCGATTCACGACGATTTGATTCGAGGTCTGATTGGACTTGGATTTGGCGATCACGACAATCCGGTTCTCGCCTGGGCTCAGTTGCACTACCTTCTTAAACTCTGTCGGGCCCGCTGGACTGCCTTCATTGCCCTTCGCCACTTCGAGGTTCCGTTCCAAATTCGGCCGGCCGTTTACCAGCACACATATTTCCCTGATCGCCTCGCCACTGGGACTGGCGATCTCGGCAGCCACTTCGATTTCCCCGTCCTCCACTGTAATCTTGTCTTGTGGCCGCAGGATACGCACGACGGGAGGTTCGAGCTTTCCAATGTCGACGCGGATGTCCGTAGGCATGGGCGTCGGCAGCATGCCCATGTTCGCTTGAGCGACCGCCTCGGAGACATTCGCCGTTTGCCAGATTCTATCGATAATGTCGGGACGATAGAACGTCTTGCCGAACTGGTCGGCATAGCAAAAGCGGGCGGCCCTGTCCCGACCCTGGTTGACCTGCCAGCCGATCAGGCGATCGCCCCGGGGCGACGCGTCATAGTAACCCTGGGGCGTAAATGCGATCCACTCCGATCGGTCCCGCGAGACCATAATGGTCAACAACGGTTCAACCACATCGCCAATGTCCGACAACTCGATCCGCCGCTGGGACATTTCCCCATTGCGCCGAAAGGCGACCGTGGCGATCTGGGAAGCCTTGAACGGCCAGTCCCCTGTCGCCGAAAGAGTCGCTGTCAACTTGCTGATGGGCGTTCCATCCAACGCCTTCAGTTGGTCGCCTTCGCGAAGGATCGCCGCCGTCGCCAGACCGACCGGTTGTGAAGTCGAGCGACTCGCTCAGCGGAGCGTAACTATTGAAGCGCCACCCAGCTCCCTCGCGATAATTATTCCGGCCGAATGTGATCTTCTTGGCCTCGGCGAAGTCGACGCTCATTACACCCTTCGTATATTCTCCGATCCGCGTCAGCAGGTCGCCGGTCGACGCCTCCCAGATGTCGATCTGGCCGCGGGCATCCACGCTGGCCGCCTTTTGGCCATCCGGCGACAGTGTCACGTGCCTGACGAGATAATTATGGTCATGCCGCGCGCGAATCTCTTTCCTTTCCACATCCCATACAACGCATCGAAACGGCGATTCATCGCGTTTACGCCCGTCGCGATCATAAAGCCCGAAGGCGACGAGTGCCTCTTTTTCGTCA
>JBIKVL010000733.1:0-3245 GCA_044356875.1 Pirellulaceae bacterium
CACGCGGCAGCCACCGCACATGCCGGTGCCGTCGACCATGAGCGCGTTCAAACTGACGATGGTGGGAATACCCGGGGCCCGGGTCGCCTCGGCCACGGACTGCATCATGCGAACCGGGCCGACGGCCAGCACGCGGTCGAGCTGTTGTCCGCTGGCGATCGCTTCCCGCAGCGGCTCGACAACCAAGCCGCGTCGGCCGTGGCTGCCGTCGTCGGTCATCACCGTCAGTTCGTCACAGGCGGCGCGCATTTCCTCTTCCAAAACCAACAGTTCGCGCGAGCGGGCGCCAAGCACCCCGAGCACGCGGTTGCCGGCCGCTCGCAGCGCCTGGGCGACTGGCAGGATGATCGCCGCGCCGACCCCGCCGGCGATCGCCATCACCGTGCCGAACCGCTGGATCTCCGACGGTTGCCCCAGCGGTCCCGCGACATCGCGGATCGCGTCGCCGACGGCGAGCGAATTCAGCAGTTTGGTCGTCTTGCCGACGCCCTGGACCACCAAGGTGATCGTGCCGCGGTCTGGATTGGCACCAGCGATTGTCAGGGGAATGCGTTCGCCATGGCTGTGCGTCCGGATGATGACGAATTGCCCGGGACGCTGTTTGCGAGCGATCCGCGGCGCGGCGACTTCGATCCGCTGCACATCCGCCGTCAATCGTTCGGTCGCGACAATTGGAAACATGGGCGAAGGTCACTCGGCGGGACGCAAGACCACGCGCCGCAGGTCCATGACGGCGACGCCCGGTTTGGTGCGGGGTTTGACGGCCAGCGTATGGCGGCCGGCAGGCAGCTCGACGACGCCGATCACCCGCAGGATCATCTGTTGGAAATGGCCCGTGTCCTGGACGGTGAACGACAGCGTTTGACCGCCGACTTCCACAGCCACTTCGGCCCCTCCGCTGCCGGCGCCGCAACCTTGCTGGACCTCGACTTCGTACCGTCCCGGCTTATCGACGGTGAATTCCCAGTCCGCCCAATCGGTCGGCTTCACCCAGAAACCGAGGACATTCTTGTTGGGCTGGGGCTCGTAGCGCATCGTTTCCGCGTGAACGCGGGCATCTTTGGCTTGCAAGCGAATATCGCCTTGCGCGGGTGTGACTCGCGGCTTGCGTCCTTTGACCGCCGCGTTCATCGCCGTCCGCCAAGTTTTCCAATCGGGTTCGGTCGCCGCCGCTGTCGTGGCGGCTTCGAGCCGCGATGGATCTTGCTGCACGTACAGGGCCCGGTGCGAGTCGGCGTTGAAATCCGGATTCGGGATCGGCATCCGGGCGCCGACACGGGCCCGCCATGCGCGGAGCGCCGCGGCCATTTTTTCCACGCGCTGTGGCTCGTCCGCGGCGAGGTTGCGTGTTTCGCTGACGTCCGCCGCGAGATTGTAGAGTTCGAGCGAGCCGTCTTCGAACTGTTCCACGAGTTTCCAGTCGCCGTCGCGGATGGCTCCGGCGGGGCGCCCGCCCTGATTCGTATAGTTGGGGAAATGCCAGAAGAGCGATCGAGCGGGGAGTTCGCCGCCACGCAGCAACTTCACTAGGCTGACACCGTCAAGCGGGCCGACGGTCTTCGCCGCGTCGATGCCGGCCGCTTCGAGCAGCGTGGGGACCAAATCGGTCAGCACGACCGGCGTGTCGGCCACTCGGCCAGCCACGGCGACTCCCGGCCACCGCACGATCAGCGGCTCACGAAGTCCGCCTTCATAGAGGTAACCCTTGCCCGCACGATAGGGCCGATTATGGGTGGCCGGGGTGCCGGGAAACTCCAGCACGTGCAGGCCGCCGTTGTCGCTGGTGAAGATGAAGATGGTGCGCTCCGTAAGCCCCAGGGCGTCGATTTTCGCCATGAGCCGGCCAATTGACTGATCGAGCGTCTCGATCATCGCCGCGTAGGTTGGGTGGAACGCGTCTTTGTTCTTCGCCACCAATTCCTCCGAGGCGGCCAGCGGAATGTGCGGATTGTTATGCGGCACGTAACAAAAGAAGGGCCGATCTTTGTTGGCGGCGATGAATTCCTCGGCCGCCGCCGTGATCGCAAACTCGCCCTTTCCGCCTTCGATCAAGTCGCCCTCCCGCGACGCGGGCTTGGTGTTGGCCGGTGGCGACTCGACCACGTCGAAACCTTGCTGCTGCGGCGAGTGGCTCGGTCCACCCAGATGCCACTTCCCGAACAGTCCGGTCGCGTAGCCGGCTTGCTTCAACAGTTCCGCCACGGTGACTTCTTCGAGCGGCAAGAAGCCTTCGATTCGCGGTTGCAGGACCTTCTGCGACGCAGCGTCGGCACGGCCTGGGAGATAGTTGGTGAGGTTCAACCGAGCGGGGCATTTTCCCGTCATCAAAGCCGCGCGCGAGGGCGAGCAGATTGGCTGGGCGGTGTAGGCAGTGGCGAACCGCGTGCCCTGGCTCGCGAGACGATCCAGATTGGGAGTCCGATGTTCCGCGCGGCCATAGACGCCGATATCGTTGACGCCCAGGTCGTCGGCGAACACCAGGACGATGTTCGGCCGGGAATCGCGCGGCGCGGCCGTTTGAGCAACCGCAGTTTGAGCAACCGCAGTTTGAGCCTCCGCCGTCGGGGCTCGGAATCCCACCGCGATCGCCGCAAGCAGCAGCGCCGAGAGCAGTCTCGCCGCGAGCAGCCTCGCCGTCATGATTCCGAGTTGAAAGTGCCGCTCGCGCAGGCTCGCCCGCTGTTGTTCCCGCCGCCTCATACCACCGCCTCCCGCTTGCCAATTCCCGTCGTATTACTCTCGCGCGTAATTCTATTCTCGCGTATTTCTAGCGCAATCTCGCTTCGCTCTGCCGCACCTCACGCGCCGAGTCGCTGGCCGTTGGGCTTTGGGCTTTGGGCTTTGGGCTAGCAAAACATCTGGCCGTCGCCCGCCGCTTCAAAGGCGTTGCGAATGTGCTTGATTGTAGGCGAGCGTTCGGTCTTGGGCCACGTGATGGCGACGACGTCGAAGCGAGCGCGTTCGCCGAGCAAGTTGTGGCGTTTGAGCCACGACAACGCGAGTCGCGTGAGCCGGCGTTGCTTGCGGGGATCGACGGCCTCGGCTGGATGGCCGCGGTGATGGGAGCGGCGCGACTTGACTTCGACGAACACGACGGTCCGCCGATCGACGGCGACGAGATCGATTTCGCCCAAACCGCCACGGGCGCGCCGATCGACAATCGTAAAACCTTGGCGGCGGAGAAAGCGTTCCGCGGCACGTTCGCCTTGCAGACCGAAGGGGGCGGGGCGGAACCATTCCGCAAG
>JBIKVL010000734.1:0-3244 GCA_044356875.1 Pirellulaceae bacterium
CGGCAGCTGGCGCTGGGCCGGCTAATGAACCGGCGGCTGGCGCTGGGCCGGCTAATCAATTATCGGCCACGTTCCAAGGCGACGGCGATTAGATCGTAACCTTGGCATGTCACCACTTCGCAGGGGACGATGCGGCCCGGTTGGAGCTTATGCGGGCCGCCCGTCACGTATACGGCGGCGTCGACGTCGGGAGCGTCCGCCATCGAGCGTCCGACCCATACATTTCGCTCGTTGGGAACCGGCTGGTCGATGATCACCTCGATCCGCTTACCGACCTGGGCCGCGGTCCACTCGAACGCGACCTCTTGCTGCACCGCCATGAGCCGTCCACGCCGCGACTCCTTCACCTCGTCCGGCAAATGGTCGGGCAGGTTGGCCGCCGGCGTGTCGGATTCAAACGAATACGTGAACACGCCCATCCGCTCAAACCGCTGATTGCGGACGAATTCGGACAGTTCCGCGAATTGCTCTTCGGTCTCGCCCGGGAAACCTGTGATAAATGTCGTCCGGATCGCGAGGTTGGGAATGCGGGCCCGAAGTTTGGCCAGCATTTCCTCGGTTTGCTGCCGAGTGACCCGGCGGGCCATCCGCCGCAGCATCGTATCGTTGATGTGCTGCAATGGCATATCAAGGTACGGAACGATCCGGCGGCTCGCGGCGATGACGTCGATCAATTCATCGGTCACGTACATTGGATAGAAGTACATCAACCGAATCCATTCGATGCCGGGAACTTTCTCCAGTTCGCGGAGCAACGAGGCCAAGCGGGGTTCGCCGTACAGGTCGATGCCGTAGTACGTCGTGTCCTGGGCGACGATGATCAGCTCGCGGACGCCATCTTTCGCGAGTTGCGTCGCTTCGCGAATCACTTCCTCGACCGGCTTCGTCACGTGCTTGCCGCGCATCTTGGGGATCGCGCAAAACGTGCAGAGCCGATCGCAGCCCTCGGAAACCTTGAGGTACGCGAAATGCCGCGGGGTGATGCGAAGCCGTTCGCTGTCCGGCAGCGTCTTGATCGGGGCCGGTTGGAACACCGACCGCTGTTCATCCAGCCGGCCGACCAGCCGGTCGGCCACTCGCGTGATCTCTTCTCGGCCGAACACCCCTACGAGACAGTCAATGCCGGGACGCTCTTCGAGCAGATCCTCTTTTTGCCGTTCCGCCAAACATCCCGACACGATGACCCCACGGGTCCGGCCGCGGCGTTTCAATTCCAACATCTCGTCGATCGCGGAAAACGACTCGGCCCGCGCCCGCTCGATGAAGCCGCAAGTGTTGACGACGACGAAGTCGGCCCCGTCAGGGTCGGGCACGAGGCGGTATCCGTCCACCTGAAGCAGCCCCAACATCCGCTCGCTGTCCACGAGATTTTTTGGGCATCCGAGACTGACGAAGGCGTAAGTGCCCTTCGTCGGCGCCGGGGCTTCCTGTTGCTTGTACTTCTTCACCACTTCGTTTCACCTCGGTCAGGCCAACTTAAGAACGCGTTCCTGCCGCAGCGCGGCGACATGGCCACTCGGCGCGGCCCGCAACTTGCGGCAAGTCTCTTAAACACGTTACTTTAGGCGGCAAGCGAGCGGTTGAGCAGGGGGCGTTTTTCCAGCGGGAAACTCGCTCCCCCAGGCCGAACCGCCGCCGGCCGCCCGACGCCGACTCGAAATAGGGATCGCTCCCATGGTTGCTCGAACGCTGTTTTCCACGAGTCTCTCCCGAACCGCTCGCCGTTGGTCCCAGTGCGCAATCGCCGCCGCGTTCGGGTGGCTTGGGGCCGCATCAACAATTTCCGCGCACGCTGCGGAAACTAATCCGGCAGCGGCCACGGCCACGGCATCCGCAACTGCATCCACCGGCAGCCCGGTGGCGGGGCCGATCACGGGGCCCGTGACGGTGGAAAAGGCGCCCGCGACGCTCCAGCTCGAACCCGGTCTTGTCGCCGATTTGATTGCGGCGGAACCGTTGGTTGCCAGTCCCGTGGCTACGGCGTTCGACGAGCAAGGGCGAATGTTTGTGGCGGAGAATCGAGGCTATCCGACTGGACCGGCGGAGGGCCAGCCGGCCCAGGGTCGAATCGCGCAACTGATCGACGTCGATGGTGACGGACGTTGCGACAAACGAGTGGAATTCGCCACCGAGCTGTCGTTTCCAAACGGACTGTTGCCGTGGCGCGGCGGGCTGATCGTGACCTGCTCGCCCGAGATCCTGTGGCTCGCCGATACCGATGGCGACGGCCGCGCGGACCGACGCGAAGTGCTCCTAACGGGGTTTTCCACGACGGGTAGCACGCAGCTCCGAGTGAGCCATCCGACTTTAGGCAGCGATGGATGGGTTTATGTCACCAGTGGTTTGACGGGCGGCAAGGTGATCGCCCCGGGGTTTCCCGACCGTCCTCCGGTCGAAATCAAGCGAACCGATCTGCGGTTCCGTCCAGGAACGGGCCAGTTTGAAGCGGCGGACGGCGGAGCTCAATTTGGCCTGTCGTTCGACGACTTTGGCCGCCGCTTCATTTGCTACAACCGCGTGCAGGTCCAGCATGTGGTGACGTCGTCGCGTTACTGGCAACGCAACCCGCGTCTCCCATTCGCCGACACCGTCCAAAACTGCCCGGCGGAACTTGCCCCGGAACCGCTCCGCGGCCACGGGCAGGCGGCCCGACTCTTCCCCGCAAGCAACAACGTCACCACGGCCGACTCGCATGCCGGCACGTTCACCGCCGCATGCGGCGTCACCGTCTGGCGTGGCGACGCCTTGCCCGCCGTCTACGATGGTGGAGTGTTCGCCTGCGACCCAACGGGGAACCTCGTTCACTTCGATCGCTTGGAACCGGCGGGCGCCACTTTCGCTGCCCGGCGGGCCCGGGACGGCAGCGAGTTCCTCGCCAGCCGCGACAATTGGTGTCGGCCCGTGCATCTCGGCCACGCGCCCGACGGGGCACTGTATGTCTGCGACATGTACCGCAAGACGATCGAACACCCGGATTACCTGCCCGTCGAGATCCGCAAACGCACCGACTTCACCAGCGGCAAAGATTTGGGCCGCATCTGGCGAATTCGGCGCGAAGACCTTTCCCCAGCGGAACTTGCCCGCCGCGCGTCCGCACGCGTTCATCCGCAGTCCCCGTCCAGCGAACGGCTCGCCACCGCCCTGGCCGATCCCAACGGTTGGAGCCGCGACACGGCAACGCGACTGCTCTGGGAACGCCTCCAGGCCAGCGACAATTCCCGCACGGAGGCGCTCGCGGCGCTCC
>JBIKVL010000735.1:0-3236 GCA_044356875.1 Pirellulaceae bacterium
CCGGCGGCTTGCGCTGGGCCGGCTAATGAACCGGCGGCTTGCGCCGGGCCGGCTAATGAACCGGCGGCTTGCGCCGGGCCGGCTAATGAACCGGCGGCTCGTCTTCTATGAAGGTCCACCGACTTGATACGGGTAGCGGGGAGCTTTTCCAGCGGCTGCCGGCGGGCCAGCGAATCTCGACGCTCGCTTCCCGCACGGTGGATGGCAACGTGAAGAATAGGAACCGCTCGTTGCTCGCCATGTAGCCGTCGCCCGAAATGAGTTGTTGGGTTTGGCGACGGCCGGCAGCGGTCACGGTTACGGTGGCGCCGATCGCGTCGCGGTGCGATCGGGTGCCGATCAACCGTACGGCGATCGACTGGCCTTGGGCGGGCGTCTGATTGGTTACCAAGCCCGCCCGATCCAGCAGATGATTGACGACGAAATCGGGTCGACCATCGCGGTTCCAGTCGAGCCGCGCGAGTCCGCGTCCCAAATACTCGCCGTCAAAGTACGGTCCGGCCGCCGCACCTCGCCGTTCCTCGAACCGTCCCGCGCCGCGGTTCTCGAACAGTTGCGGACGCATGCGGTAAGCGACGCCATGCTGCCGCAGGTCGCCCACGTGGCCGTTGACCAACACCAAATCCTGATCGCCGTCCAAATCAGCGTCCAAGAACTGCGTGCCGAACCCGAGCAGATCGAAACTCGGAGCATGCAAACCGGCCGGACGAGTGCGATCCAGCCACGACATTCCTTCCTGCGCGATATACAACACGTTCGACTCATTGCGGAAGTTGGTCGCGAACAGATCGATTCGCCCGTCGCCATTGGCGTCGCCCGCCGCGATGCCCATGCAGGCCTGCGCGCGTCCATCGATGTCGACCGCCACTCCGGCGAGAAACGCTCGTTCCGCGAACCGCGGCGAGCGCGCCGCCTCTCCGCCAGACTCGCCCGGCCCCTCATTCACGAACAGGAAATTCGGCACCGCGTCGTTGGCGGTGAAAACGCTCATCCGACCCGAGCTGTCGAAATCGGCGGCGATGACGCCCAGCGTCTTGCCATCCGGCACCATGACGCCGCACTCGGCGGTCACGTCGCGAAACCGTCCGTCCCCTTCGTTCACGTAGACGCGGTCCTGCGCGGCCGCAAACTCATGGGGCGTGCAGAGCCGCGTCGAACCGTCGGGCAGCAAACACGGACGGTCAAACAGATGCTCGCCCTGTAAGTAGTTCCCCACATACAGATCGATCAGTCCATCGTTGTTGAAGTCGGCGGGCGCGATGCTGCTGGTCCAATCGTTCCCTGCCACTCCCGCGCGGTCCGTCACGTCCGTGAAGGTGCCATCGCCGTTGTTTCTATACAACCGGTTCGCGCCAATGTTGCCAATGTACAGGTCGGGAAACCCGTCGTTATCGAAGTCCGCGACGGCCACGCCTTGGCTGAAGCGATTCTCCCGCACGCCGGCCAACGCCGCGACATTCTCGAACCGCCCTGTGCCCGTGTTGCGGAACAATTGGTCGAGATGGGCGAAGTTTTCTTCCTTCGGCGGCCAGTCCGTTCCCTGCGAAAGGTAAATGTCCGGCCAGCCATCGAGATCGAAGTCCAAAACCGCCGCCGCGCCGCCACTGAACTCGTACATGTACTCGCCGGCCACCTCCGAGCGATGTCCGTTGTGATAGGCGAAGTCGAGCCCCGTCGCGGGCGGCTCCGCGACGAATTGAAAACTGGCCGTTATCGGGGACGGCGAGCCACCGCCGGCCGCCTCGCTGGTCGTCCGCTTCGCCACACTCGCCGGCAGCGGGTATTGGGACCACGCGAAGGAGTCGGCCACGCGACCAGCCGGGAGCACGCGCGCCAGCGGTTCGCGGCGGGCGAGCTTGTATTGCGTTTCGGCCGCCAGCTTGCGTTCGCCTTCAAAACGTTCGAATTGATTGAGCGCGTCGTACCAGCCCCACGATTCCCAGGCCAAGCCGAGTTCCCCGGCTAGCTCGGCGGCCTGCCGCATGGCGGACCGAGCGCCGGAGATTTGATAGGTGCGGGCGGCGGTCGCGAGTTGTTCGAGGCGTTTAGCGCGGTCGCGGAACCGCGTGGCGGCTTCCGCGTCATTGGCGTTTTGCAGCGCGCGAGCGAGGCCCGTGACAGCGGCTAGATAGTTGGGATCGCGACGGACCGCCTCCGCGTAGCAGCGTACCGCCCCGCGCGGCTCGCCCGCCGCCGCCGCGTGTTCCGCCTGCACGAGCCACACTTCCGGCGAGTCAGCGGCGGCGGCGGGAAGCGACTCGAGCCAACGGCGATAGCCCGCGTCGTCGTTACGCCGCAAGAAGGTTCGGCCGAGCCACGCTTGAGCCACCGCGATGTCGGGCTCCGTTCGCAACGCGGCCGTCACATGTCGGACGAGCTCGTCTTGGCGCTCCCGCTGCAAGGCGATACGCGCAGCCGCCCGCTGAGCTGCCGGATCGTCCGGTCGCGCGTCGAGAAAACGCGTGGCCGTCTCGGGATTCTCGTCGGCCGTTTCGCCGAGCGCCAGCAGCACCAGTTGGATCGGCGTAACTTGCCTGAGTCGCAAGAGCGCGACGCGATGTTCGGCCGCCTCGCGGGCTCGACCTTGCAGGCCGAGAATGAACGCGAGCCGCTCGTGGGCGACAGCGCTGTCAGGATCGATGGCGTTCGCCCGCCGATACGTGGCCTCAGCTTCGCTCAACGAGGGTGTCAGGTTGAGCAGGATTTCGCCTTGGGCCAGCAGGCTCGCGCGGGCGAATCGAGCGGCTTCGGTACCGGGCGGAACCGCAGTCGCGGTCGGTCCCGATTGACTGAAGGGAACCCGCCGAAACAGCTCGAGCGCCGCGTCGGCACGACCTTCCCGCGCGGCCGCTTCGCCGGCGATCAGCAAGCCTGGGGCGTGATAGCGACTCGACTCGGCGAGACGCAGTCCGAGTTCCGTCGCCTCCGTAAAACGCCCCAACGTCAAGGCGGACTTCGCCGCCTCGTAATCGAGATCCGTCTCCCAACGGTGGAGCAGGCTCCGCGCCACTCCACCAGCGGCCAACAGTGTCAGCCCCACCGCGAACAGGATGGCAATGCGTCGTCGCGGCACAAACGGTTCCGAACTCGAAGGCGAAAAGAGAGGGGCAGACGGTGTTTGGAATTACGGTTCCAACGCGAAGTTCAAGCCTTCCGTGACACCGGGCTTGATGTCGGCGGTCAAGCCGCTGGAGGCATCGCTCTGGTATTTGCCGGGAACCGGCGAGACGGCAGTG
>JBIKVL010000736.1:0-3235 GCA_044356875.1 Pirellulaceae bacterium
GCCTCGAAATTCAGAATCACCCGATGCCGCATCGCGGGCAAGTAGACCCGCCGAACATCCTCGAAGCTGACGTTGTAGCGGCCTTCGAGCAACGCGCGGACTTTGGCGGCGAGCGCCAGCGTTTGGGCGCCGCGGGGACTGCTGCCCCAGCGCAAATACTTGTTCGTTGGCGGCAACGCGAACTCGCCGCCCGGGTGCGTCGCCAACGTCAAACGCACGAGATAGTCCTGCACATGCGACGCCAGCACCACTTGGCGGATCAATTGCTGCCATTTGCGGATTTCGCCGCCATCCATCACCGCCTGCGGCTCGATCTTCACGCCCCGCGTCGTGCGATCGACTATCGTCGACAACTCTTCACGGGTCGAGTAGCCCACGACCAGCTTGAAGAAGAAGCGGTCGAGCTGGGCTTCGGGAAGCGGGTACGTTCCCTCCTGCTCGATCGGATTCTGCGTCGCCATCACGAAGAACGGCTTGGTCAATTCATAGCGGACGCCGGCGACCGTGACAGTTCCCTCCTGCATCGTTTCCAGCAACGCGGACTGCGTCTTGGGCGTAGCGCGGTTGATTTCGTCCGCGAGGCAAAGCTGCGTGAAAATCGGCCCCTTTTGAAATTCGAATTGCCGCCGCCCCTCGGGCGTCTCCACGACCATGTTCGTTCCCAAAATGTCCGACGGCATCAAGTCCGGCGTGAACTGGATGCGGCTGAACTCGAGGTTGAGCGCCTGCGCGAGGCTGCGGATCAGCAGCGTCTTGCCAAGTCCTGGCACGCCTTCCAGCAGGCAATGACCGCCCACGAACAGGCAGGCGAGCACTCCGTGGACAATCTCGTCATGCCCGACGATCACTTTGCCGATTTCATCCCGCACCGCCTTGTAGCGCCGCCGAAACTCCTCGGCCTGCTGCTGCAATTCGGTGGCGCTCATCACGCCCCCTGCTGTAGCTGATACAGCTGCCGCTGATCCAGCTGACGCTGATCCAGTTGCCGCCGACCCGGTTGCCGCTACGCCCGCCGTCCCGGCCGCACCGCCCTGACCTGCCGAACTCATGGTGTCTCCTCATCAGACTTGTTAGGGGTCTCGCGACGCGCTTGCTGTTTCGCTTTGAGCAATCGCGAGGTGTAGGATTCCGCCTCGGCGCCGGCCGGCGAGAAACCGCTGCCGCCGGCCGACGGCATAGCCGGACGGCTCGTGGATCGGGAATCGGTATCGGCGAGCGGCAACGGGGCGGCCGGGCCGCGCATTTCCTCTGCGGTTGGCTCGAAGCGGGTCGCCGCCCGCCGCTCTTCCAGTTGGTCGGCGATCGCCGACTTCCGGCTCCGCAGCCGTTCGAGCCGCGAATCGTCCGCGACCGGCTCTTCTCCACCCCGAAAGCGCCGGCGGATGGCGCCCCAAACGGGCGCGAGCCATTCGAACGAAACCTGAACGCGCCGGACGAAGACATCCGCCAAAAACAAAACGGCTCCGAACACCAGCACCCATGGCCAGACGTTTTGGCTGCTCACCGCCTTCGCCAAATCATGACGGAACGTGTCTGTCTTCAGCAAGTCCGAGAAATCGGCACCGGCCGCCAAACGTCCCTCGATCACCTTTCCCTCGCCGCCATCCTTAGGCCGCAGCCGGACCAGCGACAGCAACAGCGCCTCGTTCGTTTCCCGATCGCGGTACTCGGGCGAGTACGGCACGTTCACGCCCGCCAGCAGCGGCGCGTATCCGGGCCCGGGGTTCAATGTCAAAAAGTACGAGCCGGCGGCGGACGCGGGAAATTCGGTCACATACCGCCCCGGTCCAACTTGTTCCACTTTCACGTCGAGCGGATTGAGCTTTGGGTCGAGCGCGGCGCCCGAGATCTTGAGGAAGTTGAGAAACTCGTCGTTGTTGTCCAACGCCGTGACGGTCGCCCGCACCCGGCCGTCGCGTTGGTCGAGCGCCACCGAGAACTTGCCGGTGTCTCCCAGCGGACGCATCGACCAGCGAATCATCTGGCTGAAAAACTTGTCATAGTGCTCCCACCCCTGCCACGCCCCCGCCCAATTGTGGCCGGCGTCCGTCGTGAACGCCACCGACCGGCCCAGGCCATACGTCCAACTCGCAAGCACCGTAGCATTCACCGCATCGTCCGGATCGGGCGAACGCATCACGACTTCCACGAGCGGACTGTCCTTCAGGTTCGTCATCACGAATCCATTAATCGGTGGCAGTGGCCCTTCCACGCCTTGCAGCATTTCATGCCGGGATTGGACCAGCGGCGACACGCCGTCAAGATTTTTGATGAGCGGCCGAGCGGCCTTTCGCGCCTCGCGGACGAAGATCGCCGGCAACGCCCGCGCATCGCGGACGTCGTAAAACTTGCCGCCCGTCTCCATCGCGACCGATTCCAGCAACCGCCGATTCGGCGCGTCATGCGTGCCGATGCCCACGGTCGAGACCGTCACCCCGGCTTTCTTGTATGCGGCTTTTAGCGCCGGACTGGGCGGAGCCGGATCGCCGTCGCTGATGATAATCATGTGTTTGGCGGACGCCTTGACCTTGTTGAAGCCGGACAGTCCCAACCGCATCGCCGGGTCGAAGTCTGGCATGTCGCCCGGCGTCATCCGGTCGATCGCCGCCATCATTCGCGGCTTGTTCGGCCCCACGCGAACCAGCCCACCCTGCCCTTGCCCCCATAGCCAACCGTCGCTCGCCATTCCGAAACCGATCGCGCCGGCGTAATCCATCGGCCCGAGAACTTCGATTGCCTTCCGCGCGATCACCTTTTGCAATCCGTTGCCTTCGGGCAATTCGCAGGCGTGGAAGATAATCGCCAGCGCCCCGACCGCCTGGATCTTCGCATTTTTAATTTGGCAGTCGACCGGAAGCGCCTTCTCGACCTCGGTGTTCGCCCAGCCTCCCACTCCGAAACTGCTTTCGCCGCCCAACATCACCAACCCGCACCCGAGCTGTTCCGTGTTTCGCACCAGCATCCGGACTTGCTCGTCGCTGAAGCTGTGAATCGCATCGCCGGTGGCACCGCTCACCCGCGGCACGTTCGCCAACACCACCGTGTCGTACGCCTGCAACTCGGCCAAGTTCGTGAAGAGGCTGTTGTTGGCTTGAACGTCCACCTCGATGTTCATCGCCCGCAACCGCTGCACCAACGTCTCGAACTGCCCAGTCTTCTCGTGATCCTCGATCAGCAGCACCCGCCCCTTGCCACGGATATGCGTGAACGCCGTCGCTTCGTTGTTCTGCACGAC
>JBIKVL010000737.1:0-3232 GCA_044356875.1 Pirellulaceae bacterium
GCATGACCGACGATTTGGCGGACGCGATCCTCGATTGGGTGGACGAAGACGAGGAGCCGCGCGAGTTTGGCTGCGAGAACGAATACTATTCGGGGTTGACCCCGCCCTATCGGACCGCGAATCGGCCGTTGATGACGCTCGAGGAATTGCTCTTGGTTCGCGGGATCACGCCCGAGTTGCTGTTCGGGTACGACGTCAATCGCAACGGGATGGTCGATCCGAACGAGGCTCCTGGCGGGGCGGCGGCGGGCACGGACGCGACCGTGCAACTGGGCTGGTCCCAGTTCCTGACACTGACGAGCAAAGAGGCGAACATCAACGCGGCGGGCGAGCCACGGATCAACATCAACCAAGACGACCTGCAGGCGCTGTACGAGGCGTTGACTTCGCGGCTTGGCAACGACGTATGGGCTTCGTACATCATCGCTTACCGCCAATACGGGCCGTCGAACGGCACGGGGCAAGCGACCGCTTGGGAAGGCGGAAATGTCGACTTTTCCCGGCCGGGAAACACCAAGTTCGGCCAAGTGCTGGACTTGATCGGTTCCAAGGTCCAAGTCGGCGGAGGCGGTGGCAACCGGCTCTACAATTCCCCCTTTCCCAACGACATTGTCGCCATGGGTTCCTATCTGCCGATGCTGCTCGACAACGTTTCGGCCAGCGACACGCCGGTGCTGCCCGGCCGTCTGAACATCAATCAGGCGCCGAAGAACCTGCTGCAGGCGATTCCGGGCATGACCGAGCAGATGCTGACCGAAATCCTCAGCCGCCGCGTGCCCGAATCGGACGTCAATTTGCCCATTCGGCGCCACGAGGCGTGGTTGATGGCGGAAGGGATTGTGACGCTCGAGGAAATGAAACTGTTGGCGCCCTTCCTGTGCGCCGGAGGAGATGTCTATCGCGCCCAGGTGGTCGGCTACTTCCAAGGCGGAGCGATCGCTTCCCGAGTCGAAGTCATCCTTGACGCTACCGAATCGCCGCCGCGCGTATTACTGTGGAGAGACCTGAGCCACTTGGGACGAGGCTACGCCCTGGAAACGCTTGGCGTCGATTTGGCCGGGGCCGGCATCCCCTGATCGCTGATTTCCAAGTCATCGGCTCCCGGATCCCAAAACACGTCATCGCTCGAAAAAACAGATCGTTGTTGGCTGCGACCGCGAACCGCGGGAGCCGGCTGCATTGAGGGCAACCGCTTATGTCGCGGATTTTGGCACTGGAATGGGACTCGCGCGAGGCCCGAGTCGTCGTTGCCCGGCGCCGCGGCCGGACGGCGGTCATCGAGCAAGCGTTCGCCGAACCGTGGGAAGGCTCAGCCCCCGCCCTCGACAAAATGCTCGCCGAACATGGCCTGCGCCGTGTGGATACGCTGGTCGCCGTCGGTCGCGCGAGCATTGAGCTGCGGCTGCTCAGCCTGCCACCCGTGCCGCCAGAAGAACTGCCCGACATCGTGCGGTTCCAAGCGCTGAAACAGTTCTCCGCCGTCGGCGACGACTGGCCGATCGACTTCGTGCCGGTGATGGTCAAGTTGCCGCTCGCGGGAAGCGCGGGAGGCGCGGGAGGCGGGACTGCGGGCGACCCGACGACCGGGGCCAGCGGCGGTACGGTGGCCGGAGCCGCGAGCGATTCCGCGGGCAAAACCGCGAGCGAACGGCCCGACTCGACCCAGGTGTTGGCTGCCGCGATCGCGCCCGATCTTATTAAACAGGTGCGGCTGACCTGCGCCGCCGCCGAAGTCGAACCAAAGCGGATTGTGTTGCGGCCGTACGCCGCCGCCGCGCTGTGGCAACATCATGGCCGGGCCCCGGGCTGTCTGCTGATGGTCGATTTGCTCGCGGAGGAAGTCGATCTGACTGTCCTCATCGACGGCCAAGTTGTCTTCATTCGCACCGTGAAACTGCCGCTCGGGGAAGAACCCGAGGAAACGGCGCGGTGGCTGGCCGGCGAGTCCAAACGGACGCTCGCGGCCGCCGCGAACCAGCTCGGCGGCCGCCGCGCGGAACGTGTCGTGCTCTGTGGCGATACCGAGGATTACGCCCCGGTTCGGCGGGCCTTCGAGAAGCTCATCAACCTGCCGCTGGAACTGTTCGATCCGTTCGACGGACTGACGCTGGAACAGGACGTCGCCACGCGGCGGCCGACGCACCGCGGCCGCTTCGCCGCCCTCTTGGGCATGGTCGTGGAAGAGGCCGCGGGCGTCACTTCCGGCATCGACTTCCTCAATCCCCGACGCCCTCCGAAGCCACCCGACCGCCGCCGACTCTACTCGCTTGCCGCTGGCGCCGCCGCCGCTGTCGTGCTCGGAATTGGCGCTTACGTCTGGATGGAACTCGCCGAATACGACCGGCAGACGCTCGCGATCAAAGCCGAGACCGCCGAAGTCGACGCTGAAATCAAAAGGCTGGAAAAGTCCGTTCGCGAATCGCAGTCGGTCGACGAGTTTATCGCTGGCGACGTCACGTGGCTCGACGAACTCTACACCGTTTCGAACCGCTTTCTGCCCGCCGAGCAGGCGATCGCCAGCCAACTTTCCTGCCTCGTTCAGCAAGGTGGCGGCGGCCAGTTGATCGTGGAAGGCCATGTGAAACAGTCCAGCTTGCTCGACGACCTCGAAAGCCGGCTCCGGGATCCCAGCCACCATGTCAACGGCTCCGGCGGCACTTTCGACCCGCGACAAACGATCTATCCCTGGCAGTTTAAAGAAACGATCCAAATCGACGCGGTAGGCGCTTCGGCCGCAACGCCCGCAGCGCCCAATCCAAGGTCGGCCCCGCCGGATGCCAAGCCAGCGGCGCCCGAGCAAAAACCGGCGGCAACGAAACCGCTTGCAAGCGCCTCGCCCACGCCGTCCGCGCCGCTGGGAGGTGGCTCATGAATTCCCGCGAACGTCAACTCGCCATCGCCACTGGCGTTGTGGTGGGACTGTTATTGCTGTTCTTCTTGTATCAGCGTATTGAGAGCTCGCTGGAAGCGGGGCGAAAGTCGGTTGTCGACGCCACGGACCAATTAGAGAGCAAACAGCGGAAACTCTTGCAGTCGAAGAAGGCGGTCCGCAAGCTCCGCGATTACGAGTCGAAGTCGTTGCCGCCGGACGGCGAGGTGGCTCGGTCGCTCTATCAGAACTGGCTGCTCGAAAGGCTTGAAGCCCATGGTTTCCGCGACGTGAAGCTCAGCGTCACCGGACTGCGAAACCGCGTCGACGCGTTCCAACTGCATACGTTTATCGTCTCTTGCC
>JBIKVL010000738.1:0-3229 GCA_044356875.1 Pirellulaceae bacterium
TTTGGACAGTGGCTTGGGTTCTATCGTTTCGACGAGTTCACGCGGCCCGATCCGGAGCGCTTCGTCGAATTCGATGCCGATTTACGGAAAGCGATGCACGGCGAAGCGGTCGAGTTTTGCGCCGACCTAGCGGCGAACGATCGCGATGTGCGGCTGTTGCTCAAGGCCGACTACGCCTTTCTGCCGTCGCGAAAGCTCGCTGAACATTACGGACTCGTGGAACTCGGCGATCCCCGAGCCGATGCCTGGACCAACTTCAAGCCAGTCCAGCCGGTCGGAGTCGTGACCGCTCCGCGAGTGTCGCTGGCCGCGACGCCGCGCCGCGGCGTGTTGGGTTGGGGAGCGGTGCTCACAAGCACCTCGCATCCGCTGCGGACGAGTCCCGTTTTGCGGGGCAATTGGATTCTTTCCGATTTGCTGGGCATTCCCACGCCGCCGCCACCGAACGCCGTCCCCGAACTGCCGCAGGATGAACGCAACAAAGACGGACTGACGATCGGGCAACTGCTGGCGAGCCACCGCGAGAACGCGGCCTGCGCGGTCTGCCACGCGCGGATCGATCCGTTGGGAATCGCCCTGGAAAACTTTGACCCGATTGGCCGCTTTCGGCTGAAGGATCTCAACGGCACGCCGATCAACAGTTCGGCCCGCTTGCTGGACGACCGGGCGCTCGAAGGCCTGCCGGGCCTCGTCGCGTTCATGAACGAGGAGAAACAGCAGCAGTTGTTCGTGCGGCGGCTATGTCGAAAAATGCTGGGGTACGCGCTCGGGCGGAGCGTGCTTCCCGGCGACCTGCCGTTGCTGGCGGAAATCGAGGAAAAGTTGAAGGCGACGGACGGTCGATTTACAACGATCTTGGATGCGATCGTCGCCAGCCCGCAGTTTTCGTATTTGAAGTTCGAATCGGCCGCCGCCGGCGCCGGTGCCGCTGGCGCCGCCGGTTCCGACACTCCCGTGAAACGCGAGGGACAGCCATGAAGATCGAAGCGAACAGACGGAACTTTCTCCGTGGTCTCGGCGTGACGCTGGCGTTGCCATGGCTGGAATCTCGCAGTGGCTGGGGGGCGGAAGCGGCTGGCGACAAGCCGCGGCGAGCGCCGAAGCGGTTCGCCTGTTTGTTCATGGCCAACGGCGTTGAGCCTGGCCAGTGGGGCGCCGAAGGGACCGGCCCAAGCATGGCGCTCCGCACCTCGCTCGCGCCGCTCGAACCGGTCAAGGAGCATCTGACGGTTGTGAACGGGCTGTACAACCCGAAGGCGTTGACGGGGAACGTCCATTTGGCGGCGGCTCCCAACGTCTTGTCGGGCGCGCACGTGACGCCCAGCACCTCGGATCTGCTGGTCGGGACCAGCTTCGATCAGCTCTTGGCGGCGGAACTTGGCGGGCAAACGGCGTTTCCCAGTCTGGTATTGGGCATCGAGCCGCCGACGCTCGGCACGCACAAAGGCTATTCGTGCATTTACAGCGGCCATATTTCCTGGAGCACTCCGAAGACGCCGGTGCCGCGCGAGAACAATCCCCGCGCGCTGTACGATCGTCTCGTCGGCGACCCGCGTGGTTTGCGGAAGGCGAAGAGCGCGCTCGACTTGGTGCTCGAGGACGCCAACGACATCCTGCCCCGCGTCAGCGCGTGGGACCGCCAGCGGCTCGACGAGTATCTCTCGTCGGTGCGGGAAGTGGAGCGGCGTCTGTCGCGGGTACCGGAGAAGAGCGGACGAAGCGGGCCGAAGGTGGAGGATTTGATCGCCGCTCCCGCGCCGCAGGAACCGCCCGCTCTGCCCGACCACATGCGGCTGATGCTCGATCTCTTGACGATCGCCTTCGTCACCGACTCGACCCGCGTGGCGACGTTGATGTTCAACAACGATCTGTCGCGGATGGACTTCGGCTTTCTGCGTCCGGGAAGTTCGGATCTGACCAACATGCACGGCATGTCGCACGCGGGCGGCGCCGACTACGCGTTGATGAATCGCTTCCACGTCGAAATGTACTCGCACCTGTTGACGCGATTGCGGGACGCGTCCGAGGGCGAAGCGAGCGTGCTGGACAACTCGTGCGTCATGTTCTGCAGCAGCCTGATGTCGGGCGGTGCCCATGACCGCACGCAAATGCCCGTGTTGCTGGCCGGCAAACTGGGGGGCGCGCTGAAGACGGGCCGCTCGCTGACCTACAACAAAGCCCCGGAAGACCAACGCCGACTGTGCAATCTGTTCGCCAAACTGGCCGGCGACTACGGCTTGAAGAGTCACGCGTTCGGCGACAGCACCGAGCCGCTTCGCGACCTGTAATCCGCGCGGCTTTAACTTTCCGTCGCGATCATGTCCGCAGCTTAGGCCGCATCAGTCCGCGGCAATCACGGACTGCTTCCAGGACAGGAAAACGAGATGCTTGAACTCTCCCGTTTGCGGACGTTCCTCGATCAGTTCCCGCGCCTGACCATCGGCTTGATCGGCGATCTCGTGCTGGACCAGTATCTGGAACTGGCTCCCGACGTTCGCGAACTGTCGTTGGAAACGGGACTGGAAGCGTATCAGATCACGTCGGTGCGCAACGCCGCCGGCGCGCTTGGCACCGTTCTGAACAATCTCGCGGCGCTCGGAGTGGGCCGCTTGGTTCCCGTCACCGTGATCGGAGACGATGGCCGGGGTTTCGATTTGCGGCGGGCGCTCGCCGGCCTCCCGGTCGACCTGGCGAATGTGCTCGCCGATCCCCAGCGTTTAACTCCCACCTACACCAAGCCCGTGCGACGGCTTGTCGATGGTTTGGTGGAAGAACTCAATCGGCTCGACATCCGCGACCGCCAACCACTGTCCGCCGACGCGACGCAAAGGGTCTGCGATCGAATCGCGTCGGTCTGGAACCAGTGCGATGGCCTCATCGTGCTCGACCAGTTCGTCGAACCGAACTGGGGCATCGTGAATGACGCCGTGCGAACGCGGATCGCCGAACTGGCCGCCGCCGATCCCGGCAAGCTTGTCTACGTCGATAGCCGCGCGCAGCTCGCCCGCTTCAACTTCGGAGTGCTCAAGGGCAATCGTCGTGAAGTGATCGCCGCCGCACACGGGCCAGCGGCAAGCGAGACAGCAACGCTTGAATCAGCGGCGCTTGAATCAGCAATGCTTGAATCAGCAACGCTTGAATCAGCAATGCTTGAATCAGCAACGCTTGAATCGGCAACGCTTGAATCGGCGGCGAGCGAGATGATGGCCGCTCGTCGCGCGCTGCGGAA
>JBIKVL010000034.1:0-11607 GCA_044356875.1 Pirellulaceae bacterium
CCACGAAAAAGCTGCTCGACTTGCATTTTTCGACTTGGCATAATCACGGGCGAAACGGCTTTTCGGCTTTTCGGGTTTCGTTCCTGGTATTGTTTCGAATTCATCTGTCCCGCGCCGGCTTTCCAAACCACGGTTTCCCGTGGGCTGCTGCGCTGCGGCCATGCAAGGTGTGCGCGAATGGCGTCTCGGTTGTCATTCCTGGTCGTGGTGTCGACGGGCTTGGCGCTGGCCGGTTGCGGTCAGGGCGGCGGTGATACTCAAACAGCGGATGCCTCGGGTGCCACCGCTGGCGCCACGCCTCCGGGCATGGCGGCCCCAGGCATGTCGCCTCCCGGCATGGCAGCTCCGGGCATGGCAGCTCCGGGCATGGCAGCTCCGGGCATGACAGCTCCGGGCATGACAGCTCCGGGCATGACAGCTCCGGGCATGACAGCTCCGGGCATGACAGCTCCGGGCATGACAGCTCCGGGCATGACGGCTCCGGGCATGACGGCTCCGGGCATGACGGCTCCGGGCATGACGGCTCCGGGCATGACAGCTCCGGGGATGACAGCTCCGGGCATGACAGCTCCGGGGATGATGCCGGGTGGACCGATGCCGGGTGGCGAAGGCGGTATGCCGCCGGGTGGACCTGGTGCCTATCCGATGGCGCCGGGAGGCGCTCCTGGTTACCCGATGGCGCCCGGGGGTGAAGGCTATCCCATGGCCCCGGGTGTCGCCGGTGGACCGGGCGGCATGCCGATGCCAGGCTTCACAGGTCCGCCCGGGGCCTTCCCTGGCGCGCCAAATATGCCAGGTGCTCCAGGTGCTCCAGGTGCTCCAGGTGCTCCGGGCGGTCCAGGTTTTGCCGGTGCCGCAGGGGCTGGGTTTCCTGGTATGCCCGGCATGATGCCGGGCGGTCCCGGCATGATGCCCGGTGGTCCCGGCATGCCTGGGATGCCTGGGATGCCTGGGATGCCAGGCAGCCCGGGTAATGCGGCTCCGGCGACGCCGAAGACGCTGGAAGATTTCGTGGCAGTGGCGATCGCGGAGGGCCGCGACGAGGACGCTTACCAACTGCTACGTCTCGACGCTATCGCTGGTGGGAAGTCGTTGGAGAGCATGCGATGGTTCCCGGGCGTGCGGCACAATGCGCCGGCGATCCACTTCGGGCTGGGGATTGTCTATGTCGGCACGCGGGCGGTGAAGGGCCCCGAGCCGATCGGCGGCGCGTCTTCGGCGGGTGGACCAGGCGGTGCTGGCGGTCCGGGGATGATGGGGCCCGGAATGATGCCGGGGATGGATGGAAATCCTGGCGGCGGCACTCGGGGTCGTCAACGCAACCAGCGGAACAACAACCAACAGCCGGGCGGCAATCCGCAACAGAAGGCGAAGCCAGAGCTGTTCACAGCGCCTACCGAACCCGCCGCGATGTTGGCTTTCTACACGGGCGAGCTCGGCGACAAGCTTCTGCAGAATCTCAAGAAGCGGTTCGAGAAGGGCGACTTCGGTCCCGCGTACAAGGACGCCATGAAAGCCAGCAGCAAGTTCAGCGGCGGACTGGCTGGAATGGGTGCTGGCGGCGAAGGCGGCGCGCCAGGCATGATGCCGGGCGGCCCCGGAATGCCGGGAATGCCCGGAATGATGCCGGGCGGTCCCGGAATGCCGGGGATGCCGGGGATGCCGGGAATGCCTGGGATGCCCGGCATGGGCGGACCTGGCGGCGCGGGTGCCAACGTCGCGCCGGCCAACGGCGACCAACTGATTCCTGGCGTCACGATGCTCGGCGAAGCCAAGCAAGCCGAGCTGTTGAAGAAGGCGGCGGAACGCGGCTGCGACGTGCTGATTCTGTTCGAACTGGAAGTCTCGAAGGGTGGCCAAACGCCGATCAACACGACTCAGATCTCGCTGCATAACGTCCAGTCGAAGGAACTGATCCACAGCGGCGGCAGCCTCGTGAATGTTCAGGTCCGCAAAGCCCGCGAGGAAAAGAAGGGCGACGATCCGGTCGATGCGGAGATGGGTCGGGTCTTCGCGGTGGTGGACGAACGGCTGGCGGCGAAGGATTTCCCCGCCAACGCCAAGCCCGAGAAGGTCGTGACCTTCGTCGACAAATTGCTCGAACAGAAGTCCGACAACCCGCTCCCGGCCCTTGCCGAGATCCGCTTCTTCCGTTCCAAGGACCTGATCACTTCGGAAAAGATGGTCGAGGCCTACGGTAAATTGCTCGGCCCTGAAGTGGGCGAGAAGGTGGCCGGTGGCGACGCGGCCGCCGCCCTCGAATCGCTTGCGAAGTGGCTGCCGGAGAAGCGTCCCGAGTCGATCGCGGCGGCTGGCGGCCGCGGCGGCAAAGCGGATGGCGATGACGCCAAACCGGGCGAAAAGAAAGCCGGCATTTTTGGCAAACTGTTCGGCAACTAGCGCAGATGCCGAACCATGAAGTCGAACGTTAAGCGGCTGAAGTGCCCTTGTGGCACTCCATGCCGCGCTCGCGGGTAAAACTGCGTCTCGACGAACTTGTTAGCGTCCTGCAATGCTCCAAGCAATTGCAGCGAATTCTGCACATGGACGTTGTCGTCCATGACGCCATGGGCCAGCAGTAGCTTGCCGTTCAGTTCCCGAGCGGCCGCGACGACGCTCGACGCCGCATAGCCCGCCGGATTGTTTTGCGGCGTGTCCATGTAACGCTCGGTGTAGATCGCGTCGTAGTTCCGCCAGTCGGTGACCGGGGCGCCCGCGACTCCCGCCGCGAACAGCTTGCTGTGCGTCAACGCGTAGCAAGTCAAAAAACCGCCGTAGCTGTAGCCGCTCAATCCAACGCGATCGCTCGCCACGTACGGCCGTTTCCCAAGCCACCGGATCGCCTCTTCCAGATCCGCCAGCTCTTGTTTGCCCAACTGTTTGTAAGCCGTCCAAGTGGCCGCCGCCCCCTTGCCGCTCGCCGACCGCGGGTCGATTCGCAGCACGAGAAAACCAGCGTTCGCGTGCGCGTGGTCCTCCACTCGGCCACCCTCCCACGCATCGCGGACGCTCGGCATGTGCGGACCGCCGTACGTCTTGATCCACACCGGGTATCGCCGCCGCTCGTCGAAGTCGGACGGGTAGAACAGCAGTGCATCCAGCGTGAATCCGCCCGCCGCCGGTATTTCCAATCGTTCCACTCGGCCCAGAACGAAAGACTCGCGCCCAGCCGCCGGATTATTGTCCAGCGTGCGGAGCCGCTGTCCGTTCGGGCCGATCAAAGCGGCGCGCGCGGGTGTCGTCAAATCGCCGCGGCGGTCGATACACAAGGTACCGGCGCCATTCCATTGCGTCGCGTGCGTCCCGCCCTCCGCCGTCAAGCGCTCGATCGCGTCGGCATTCGCAACAGCGGTCGCCGTCCCCGTCATCGTCGCCGCCATCGCCATCGGGTCGGGGAGCGGCAGGCGGTAGTCTTGCGATCCGAGCCATCCGTCGCGCGTTCCCGAGAAGTGCAACCAGCGTTGGTCTTTGGTCAACCATGGCTGGCCGCGGACTTCCCACGGACCGCTTGTCACGGGCCCGACCAGTTGGCCGTCGGCGGCGTAGCGATACAGGTGGCGGTAACCGTCGCGTTCGCTGAGGAACAGCAGGCCGCCGTCGGCGAGGAACAGGGGGGCGCCATGGTCGTCGACCCATGCCTTCGTTGTTTCGCGGAAGAGCCGCCGCGTGGCTCCGGTGGCCGGATCGGCGACGACATAATCAAGCCGCGTCTGCTGGCGATTGAGCACGTGCGCGAAAACCTGTTTGCCGTCCGCGGTGAAGCCAGCTCGGGAGATCAGCGTTTCGGGCGGCGGGTAATCCTCGAGCTTTGCCCAGACCGGCGGTCCGCCGGCAATCGATACGCAGCCAAGTTGGACGAGCGGCAACGCGTCGCCCGCCTTGGGATAGGGCGTCAATTCGGTAGGTTGCCGAGGCGGCACGGGGTCGATGACGGTGAAGTCGAGTACCGGACCGTCGTCGATCCGCAGGAAGGCGATCCGCTGCGAATCGGGGCTCCACCAGTACGCCCGCCAGTCCCGCATGAACAGTTCTTCGTAATAGACCCAGTCCGCCTTCCCGCAGCGCACTCGGCCGCCGCCATCCGTCGTCAGTTGCCGCTCACTCCCGGTCGCCACATCGATCACGAAAACATTCAAATCGCGGACGAAAGCGACGAAGTGGCCATCGGGACTGAACGTCGCCAATTCCTCGCGTTGCGGCGTCGTGGTCAGCCGGACCGACCGCGAGCCATCCAGCCGCGCGTAATACAGGTCGTTCGAGAACTCGAAGAGGAACGCCGTGCGGTCCGCGTTCAGCCGCGAGTCGACATTGCGGACGATCCCCTCCGCGCGATTCCCGCCGATTCCGGGGAGGCTCGCGATCGACTTCAGGAGAGGCTCGACGTTGGCGGGAAAGGCGGACCAGCGGCCAGTTGCCGCGTGGATCCGCCACAGACGGCCCTCGCGCCGCTGCAAGTAATGCTCTTCGTCAAGCCACTGGCAGGCGGGAAAGATGTCGCCATGCAGATTGACCGCTCCCCGTTGCCAGAGATCGAACGTCACTCGCTGCGGCGCCGCTCGCCGCTCGGGCGGCGGTCGCTTGGTGGCGGTCAGCAGCGGCGCGTGTTCGAGCAGTCGGCACACGGGCCAGTCTTCGCCGACGGGCGCGTCGAGCAACCGCCAAGCGGCGAAACCGACGTCGGATTCCGGTTCCAGCAATTGGGCCAGCAGCGGGGCCAGCGGAGTGGCGCCGCGAACCAGGATCGTCCCCGCGTCGACACGACGACGTTCCCCGCGCCAAGTCACGGCCAGCGCCAGCGGTCGGCTCGACGCGTCGTTCGCGGCCGTTGGCGCTGAATTCGTGGGCGCTGAATTCGTGGGCGCTGAATTCGTGGGTGCTACGTCCTTGGGGGCCGTGGCTCGGTTCGGGGACGCGCGGCGGGGGATCGCCAGTTCGAGCTCAATATCTTCCCGCAGCGTTTCGACAACGAATCCGTGGCGCTGCAAGGTCTCGGCGGCCGCGACGGCGCTGGCGGGTAGCAGGTAGGCGAACGGCATGTCCTGCGGCGCCGGGACCGAGGTCGCGTTCGTCTCCGCGTTCGGCACTGGCGTACCGGTCGACGGCGTCATGGGCGACGGCGTACCAGCCGCTGGCGTCATAGGCAAGCCGCGAACGACATAGGAACCGGCGGTCGCGGCCGGTTCGATGCGCAGCATGGGTCGAGTTCGCTTCCAAAGAGGTGTCGGAGCGACCGCAACTTGCGGCGCGGCGCGCAGCGCTGGCTTGTTGCTCGCGGCGAACTCGACGACCGTCTTCGCCATCGCTCGGGCAATGTCGCCACGTTGACGGAGGCTGCCGTCGCCCGCGATCGTGGCGACGATACCGTGAGCTGGTCCGCTGGCGAAGTATTCGGCTCCGAAGCGGGGCAGTGGCAGCGTCGATGGCTGTGTGGCGGCGGGACGGCGGAATTCGAGCACCAGATCGGGTTTCCATTCGCGGGCCAGTTGCACAAGGGCGCGGCTGTCTGGATCCGCGAGCGCTGCGAACTCGCGGCGCCAGTCGATCGGATTCGAGGTGGCGGCGGCGGGCGCTGGACTGGCGGCGGGTGTTTGACCGGCAACCGGGTTTGTGCGGGGTAGGGGCGCGAGCAGCACGACGACATCGCGCAGCAGTGGCCGCGAGTTGGCTTGGGCCAATTCGCGGGCGAGCCGCAGCAGGCCTTCGCGGCTTTCGCCGTCATCGCCCGATAGGTCGGCGACAGCGAGCACCACAAGGCGGTCGTTAGCGCCGCCCGGTTTGGGAGCCTTGGCGGTCGACGGCGTCGCGGGCGGGTCGGCGAGCACAATGAGCGGTCTGGGCGGCGCGCCGGCGGCGAGTCCGAACGTTTCGAAGCGTACTCCGGGCGTGGCTTTCACGAGCGCTTTGGCGAACGCTTCCAGATCGGGAAACTCGGTGGCGTCATCCGACGCGGCCGCATGAGCGCTGGTTAGCAGCCACCATAACCGTGTTGAGCCAAGGGAAGAGAACAGGCTGGCGCCGATCGCGCCGGCGATCACGAGTCGCGGCATGAGGCGCGTGACGAGTCGCGGCAGGCTGTGTGGCTCGGGTCGCGTCCCGGTGCGTGGCATGGTGCGCGGGCTGGTGCGCGGGCTGATGATGGAACGTGCGAGGTTCATGGCGAACGATTCCGGGTGGTGGCGACGATGCGAGTCGAACCGGCGGGCTGGCAGTTCTTTCGCCGCTCTGGGTAGGGTATCCTTGGGCCTTTTCCTGATTTCGCGTTAGCGAGGCGATGCTTCGCGGGACGATCGATTCGAGCGGTGAGACGAGAGGAACGAGCAGATGTTGGTGGGAATCTTGATCGGTTCGGCGCTCATCTTGATGGTGGCCTATCGGATCTACGGTGGGTTGCTCGTAAAGCTGTTCCAGCTGGACGAGAACGCGGCGACGCCGGCCATGGAGTTGCGGGACGACAACGATTATCTGCCGTTGAAGACGTCGGTGTTGTTGCCGCAGCACTTTTCGGCGATCGCGGCGGCGGGGCCGATCGTCGGTCCGATTCTGGCCGGCTTGAGTTTTGGATGGTTGCCGGCGTTGATTTGGATTCTTGTGGGGTCGGTATTCATTGGCGGCGTTCACGATTTCGCGGCGCTGGTCGCGTCGGTGCGTCACAAGGCGAATTCGATCGCCCATGTGGTCCGCGAGCATATGACGCGGCGTTCGTATGTGCTGTTTCTGTCGTTCGTCTGGCTGGCGTTGGTTTACATAGTCGTCGCGTTCACGGATATCACGGCGTCGTCATTCGTGGGCGTGCAGACCTTGGAAAACGGACAGACCGTGTCAGGCGGCGGCATCGCGACGTCGTCGTTGCTCTACCTCGCGTTGCCGATGCTGATGGGGCTGCTGCTGCGTTTCACGAAACTGTCGGAGACGGCGGCGCTGGTGATCTTCATGCCGCTGGTGGGATTATCGATCTGGGTTGGCCAAAAGATTCCGCTCGATCTTCAGACGTTGTTAGGCATGGAACAGGATTCGGCCCACAAGCTGTGGGATATCTTGTTGTTGGGATACTGTTTGATCGCGGCGGTGATGCCGATGTGGCTCTTGCTTCAACCGCGTGGCCATTTGGGTGGCGTTTTCCTGTATGTCGCGCTGGGCGCGGGCGGCATCGGACTGCTGATCAGCAACTCGACGGTCCAGTATCCGGCATTTACGGGTTGGTTGTCGGCGAAAGGCGATCCGCTGACCCCGATTCTCTTCATCACGATCGCCTGCGGGGCGTGCTCGGGATTCCATTCGCTGATCGCGTCCGGCACGACTTCGAAGCAGTTGCGGCGGGAAACGGACGCGCGGCCGATCGGCTACGGCGCGATGCTGCTGGAAGCGATGGTCGCGATTGTGTCGCTCGCCTGCGTCATGGTGCTCGCGAAGGACTCGAAAGTGCTTGCCGGGCAGCCGAAGCCGAATTTCATCTACGCCCACGGCTTGGGAAATTTCCTTGGCGCCCTCGGAATTCCCGCCGAGCTTGGCGTGTCGTTCGCGTTGATGGCGTTCACGACGTTTGTGTACGACACGCTGGACGTTTGCACTCGGCTGGGCCGGTACATCATCCAGGAGTTGACCGGCTGGCATGACTCGCGGGGGAAATGGCTCGGCACCATCCTCACGGCGGGCGCTCCGGCGCTGTTCGTGATGCAGAAGAGCGTCGATGCGGCGGGCAAGCCGATTCCGGTCTGGCAATTGTTCTGGTCGTTGTTTGGGGCGAGCAATCAATTGCTGGCCGCTCTGACACTGCTGGGCGTCACCGTTTGGCTCTGGCGGACGCGACGGGCCGTTTGGGTGTGGTTCGTGACCGGCATTCCCACGGTGTTGATGTACGTGATGAGCCTCTGGGCGCTCGCGCGGATCATTCGCGTGAATTCCGCCACCGATTGGTTGCTCGCCCGCATGCTAGGCGCCGAAGCGGCTAGCGGCACGTCCTTGAATCTCGTGGTCTGGATCGCCATCTTGCTGGTCGTGTTGGCGGCTTGGATGTTGGTCGAGGCGGTGATGGTGTTCGCCCGCTTCGACAATCGGCCGTCGCCGCCGCGATTCCAGCCCGAGCCGGCGTAGCGGCGGTTGTTCGGCCTCCCACCGCTTTTCCCTGTTGTCCACTTTTGTCCGACGTTGTCCACCTTTGTCCGACGTTGTTCTCGTTTGTCCGAAGTTGTCCCCGTTGTTCCTCGTTTCACCTCCGAGAGTATCGCCATGAAATGCCATCAGGGCTGGTGGGCGCGGCTCCGCGCCGCCACCGTAGCCGCCGCGATCGCCGCCGTCGGCGCGGCCGGGCTGTTGTTCGCCACGCCGTCGCGCGGCGAAACGTTTTCCGTCGAAAAGGATGACGCCGGCGTGGCGGTCAAGATCGACGGCAAGCTGTTCACCAAGTACTTGATCAAGGTGGGCACCAAGCCGATCCTGTGGCCGATCATCGGCCCCACCGGCAAGGAAATGACTCGGGCTTGGCCGATGCGGGAAGGCAATCCCGACGAGAAGACCGACCACGTCCATCAAAAGTCGTTTTGGTTCACGCATGGCAACGTGAACGGCATCAGCTTTTGGGATGAAAACAAAGGGCATGGCGACATCGTCCACCGCGAGTTCGTCCAGGTGGAAGGCGGCGCCAAGCCGGTGATTGTGACCCGCAACGATTGGCTCGGTCCCGACGGCAAACGCGTCTGCCGCGACGAGCGGACGCTGCGTTTCGGCGCCGACGCCGACGCTCGCTGGATCGACTTCGAGGCGGTCGTGATCGCTTCCGACGGGCCCGTGAAGTTCGGCGACACGAAGGAAGGCGCGTTCGGCGTCCGCGTCGCCGGCACCGTCAACGTCGATAAGAAGATGGGCGGCAAGATCGTCAACGACACCGGCAAGACCGACGCCGACGCCTGGGGCAAGCCGGCCGCGTGGGTCGATTACTTCGGTCCCGTCGAAGGCGAACAGCTGGGCATCGCGATCCTCAACCACCCGACCAGCTTCCGCTACCCGACGCACTGGCACGTGCGGACCTACGGCCTGTTCGCCGCCAATCCGTTCGGCCTGCACGACTTCTATAACTCGAAGGACAAAGACGGCAGCCACACGCTGCAGCCGGGCGAATCGTTCACGCTGAAGTACCGCGTGATCTTCCACAAGGGCGACCAGGAAAAGGGCCGCATCGCCGATCGCTTCGCGGAATACGCCGGCGGCGCTGCCGGCGCGGCCAAAGGCGCCGCCACCGGCGCCCGAGCCGCCGCGAGCGTCCGCGTGGCCGCCGCCGCCCCGCCTCCAGGGCCGCTTGCGGTTGTCTCCATCACGGCTCCCACTGTCGCGACGCAGGCTGTCGCGATTCAAACTCTCGCGATTCAAACTGCCACGGCTCAAACTGACGCGCCCGCCGCGAATCCGATCGTGGCGCCGGGAGCGAAACTGGAATGGCTCTACACCCGCGAGTTCCCGATTCGCGGCGGGTTGTCGGAGGGGCCGGCCGTCGCGCCCGATGGCAGCATCTACTTCACGGACATTCCGCTGGGCGAGGACGGCGGGATGATCCTGCGGTTCGATCCGGTCACGAAACAGACCCAGGCGTTCAGCATCGACAGCGGCAAGGCGAACGGCCTGATCTTCGACAGCCAAGGCCGGCTCATCGCCTGCGAAGGCTCGGATAAAGGCGGCCGCCGCGTCTCGCGGTGGAATGTCAAAACGGGCGAACGCGAAACGCTGGCCGACAATATTGGCGGCAAGAAGTTCAACGCTCCGAACGATTGCTGCATCGATGCCAAGGGCCGCGTCTATTTCACCGATCCGCGGTATTTGGGGGACGAACCGCGGGAACTGGAACACCGCGCCGTCTATCGCATCGATACCGATGGGAAAGTGTCCGAGTTTACTCGGGAAGTTTCCAAGCCGAACGGAATCGCGATCAGCCCCGATGGCAAAACGCTCTACTTGGCCGATCACGACAACGGCACTGACAAGATCGATCCGACCGGGCCCAAGCCGAAGCTCGGACCGATGAAGATCTATGCGTTCCCGCTCGACGCCGACGGCAAAGTGGCGGGAGCTCGCAAGACGCTGGTCGACTTCGGCGACCAACCCGGCTGCGACGGGATGTGTGTCGACGCGGCGGGCCACATTTACATCACCGCCCGCAGCCCCAAACGGCCCGGAGTGCTGGTCATCGACCCGACGGGCAAGGAAGTCGCCTTCATCGCCACCGGGCCGGCCAACCAGTCGAGCGACGGCAAACAGCCGCTGGTGGGCCTGCCGAGCAACGTCGAGTTCGGCGTCGGCGACGAGGCCAACGTGCTGTACGTCACGATCGACGTGAGCCTTTACCGCATCCCGCTGTTGCAAAAGGGATATCACGTCCAGTACGCCCGCTAGTTCGTCCGCGAGGCGAATGGGCGGCGGCGGATCATCACTATGCTCGACCGCGAGGAATACGTCGAACAGGCGCACTTCTTCCGCACGTTGGCCGAGCGGATCTTGGAGAACCTGCCGCTCCAGGATCTGCTCGCGCAGCTGCGCGAGGAACTGCTGGCGACCACCCGTTTGCCGCTCGCGGTCGGGTTTCTGCTAGACGAACTCAAGCATGCCGGCACGATCCATTCGGCGATGGCCCGGCTACCGCACTATTTCACGCCGTTCCAGACGTTCGTCATGCGGATGGCGGAGAACGATCGGGGCCGCTTCGATTATTCCACGGCGATCGAGGTGCTGCGTTTCGAAGCCCAATACAAAGCGGACAACGCGACGCCTCAAGGGCTGTTTCTCTTTCAGTTCGAAACGCTCAGCCGCAACCGTTTGCGCTACGACCATGGGCTGGCCGCCATCGCCGACGACCCGCGGTTCGACGCCGCGTGGCGCGAATGGATCCTATCGGTGCGCCGCCGGCTCGGCATGGTGGATGTCGCCGATCTGATCTACGTTCGCAGCGAGCATTATCGGCAGCGCCACGAGAGCGATCCCGACAAGTCCGATCGGCCGTTGCCGCCGGTGCTCTTCGGTGAAAAGGAAGGCCGCATCGCGTTGGCCAACCGCCGCAAAGACCCGCTCTATCTCTTCGCCGCGTTGCAACGCCATTTGGGTTACCCAACGGTGCCCCGAAGACGGCCGGTAAGCGACCAGGGTCAGATGATCGCGAACCTGATTCGCAAAATCGATCAGCTGGAAATGCGCGTCAAGTTGATGGAAGACGACCAGCGTGGCGGCTTCGACCTCACCCAGTTCTATCAACCGCCCAGCGGCGACTGACCCGCCGCATCCGCCTTACAAGTTCGAGCGGAGCGGCGTAATCCGCCCGGCCGATTTCTTTTTAGCGGAGCGGCGTAAGCCGCCCGGTAGCGGTGCCGCCAAAGCCGCTCGGCCGATTTGTTTTTAGCGGAGCGGCGTAAGCCGCCCGGTAGCGGTGCGAACGCGTGTCGCCCCGGGGCCAAAAACGCCGCAGCCAAAAACGCCGCCAAAAACGTTGGCGCCAACACATCGATTCGTCGTGAACATCAAGCGGCTTGCCGGGCCGGGCGGCTTACGCCGCTCCGCTAAAACACGCTCGTTTACCGCCGCAATCGTTTACCGCCGAGCCGTAGGCGACACCCCGTATTCGATCCGGGT
>JBIKVL010000739.1:0-3225 GCA_044356875.1 Pirellulaceae bacterium
CTTCACCCTAGCTATTCCCACAAAAAGCTTGCCACTCATGCGATACCTGTCCTTCGCAGCCCGTTGCTTGGCCGCTGGCGCCGTCGGCTTGGCCGCCCCATCCCTGCACATTTCGGCAACCGCCCAGGATGCCGCGCCCGCTGCCGCAGCCGACGCCAAACCGGCCGATGCCAAACCGGCCGATGCGAAGCCAGCGGATGCGAAACCCGAGGACGCAAAGCCAGCCGACGCCAAGCCTGCCGACGCCAAGCCTGCCGACGCCAAGCCTGCCGACGCCAAGCCTGCCGACGCCAAGCCTGCCGACGCGAAGCCCGCTGACGCGAAGCCCGCTGACGCCAAGCCTGCCGACGCGAAGCCAGCTGACGCCAAACCGGCTGAAGCCAAGCCAGCCGACGCGAAGCCGGCCGACGCGAAGCCAGCCGACGCCAAACCGGCCGACGCCAAACCAGCCGACGCGAAGCCGGCTGACGCGAAGCCCACGGATACGCAGCCGCCCAAGGGGCCGTTGCCGGGGCATTCGTACCATGGCGAGGTTTTCAATGAGGGCCCGCGGCAAGCGGCCTACCTGATGTCCGGCATGCCGAAAATAAAATTCCCGGCGACCACCAAGAACCCGGACGTCCAGAAGTTCATCGAGCAGGGCATGGGACAGCTCCACGGGTTCTGGTACTTCGAATGCGAGCGTTCGTTCCGTCAGGCGGCGGCGCTCGACCCGGACTGCGCGATCGCCTATTGGGGCATGGCGATGGCGAACTTCGACAACGAAAAGCGGGCGAAGGGCTTCATCGTCGAAGCGGTGAAGCGGAAAGACAAGGCGAGCGACCGCGAACAGCTCTACATCGATGCGCTCGACAAGTTCCTGTCGGCCGACAAGTCGAAGAATAAGGAACGCCACGAGGCGTTCACGCGGTCGATGGAGAAAGTCCTCTACAAATATCCGGACGACCTGGAAGCGAAGGCGATCGTCGCCTTGCGGCTGTGGCGTAATCGCGACGCGGGCATTCCGATCTCCAGCTATCTGGCGATCGATTCGCTATTGAGCGAGATTTTCGCCGCCGATCCGATGCATCCGGCGCACCACTACCGCATCCACTTGTGGGACTACGAGAAGACCGACAAGGCGCTCGGGTCGGCGGCTCTGTGCGGCCAGACTAGTCCGGGCATCGCCCACATGTGGCACATGAGCGGCCACATTTTTTCGGGATTGAAACGTTACGACGACGGCGCGTGGCAGCAGGAGGCGTCGGCGCGGGTCGATCACGCCCACATGATGCGCGATCGCGTGATGCCCGATCAGATCCACAACTTCGCGCACAACAACGAGTGGCTCATTCGCAACTTCATGCACATGGGCAAGGTCCGCGCGGGGATCGACCTGGCGCGGAACATGTGCGAGCTGCCGCGGCATCCGCGGTACAACACGGTGAAACGCGGCAGCGCGTCGCTCGGCCGCCAACGGCTCACGGATACTCTGTCTCTGTTCGAGCTCTGGGACGAGCTGATCGCCACGGCCAACTCGCCGTATCTCGAACCGGGCAGCGAGGCCGACAGCCAGCAAGCCCATGCCCGGCTGCTGGGAATGGCTCATTTCCGCCGAGGCAACGTCGAGCAGGGTAACGCGTCGCTGGCGAGTTTCCAAGAGAAACTGACCAAGGAAAAGGAAGCCCAAGAGAAAGCCGGCGTGGAGGCGGAGACCAAGGCCAAGGACGGCAAGAAGCCGCAGCCCGAAATCGACAAGGCCAAAACGGAAGCGCGAAAAGGGTTCGATAACAAGATCCAAAGCCTGGAGAAGATCATCGCCGAACTGGAAGGCTGGCGAGCGATAAACGCCGGCGACTTCAAGGCGGCGCTGCCGTTGCTCCGCAAGGCGGGCAATGTCAACGCCGGCACGCTCGCCATGATCCAAGCCCAAGCGGGTGAAAAGGACGAGGCGGAGAAGGCTGCGCGGCAGTTCGCGACCAACAACGTCAACGAGGTCCAGCCGCTCGCGGCGCTCGTGGAAGTCCTCTGGAAACTTGAAAAACGTCCGGAAGCGGGCGAGGCGTTCAAGCAGTTGCGCGAGCTGTCGGGCACGATCGACGACCTCGGCGCGCCGACCTTCGCCCGGCTCGCGCCGATCGCTAAGGAACTGGGATTGCCCGCCGACTGGCGGGTCGTGAAGCCGCCCCGCGCCGACGTGGGCGTGCGTCCGCCCCTCGATTCGCTCGGCCCCTTCCGCTGGTCGCCCTCGCCGGCGCCGGAGTTCTCGCTGGTCGACGCCGAAGGCCGGCCGCATTCGCTGCGGCAGTTCCAAGGCAAGCCGACCGTGTTGATCTTCTACCTGGGCTCGGGCTGCTTGCACTGCGCCGAACAGCTCAAGAAGTTCGGCCCGAAGGTCAAGGAGTTCGAACAAGCGGGCCTGCAAGTGGTCGCCATCAGCAGCGATGACCAAGCGGGACTGAAGACGTCGCTCGACAACTACAAGGAAGGCCCGATGCCGATCCAGTTGTTGTCCAACGCCGACCTGTCGGTGTTCAAGGCGTACCGCTGCCATGACGACTTCGAAAAGAAGGCGCTCCATGGCACCTTCATCATCGACGGCCGCGGCCTGATCCGATGGCAAGACATCAACTACGAACCGTTCATGGAAGTCGATTTTGTGCTCGGCGAAGCGAAGCGGCTGCTCAGCCAATCCGCCTCGACCCCCGAGCGACTGACGGCGGCGAGCGGCCGATAACCGGCGCGGGCCGGCGGCGGTTCAGCGTTCCCGTCCGAGAGATTTCCGCACGAGAGGCCGGCCATGTCCCGGGAAACGATATTCGCGGCGAGCGTCGAGTACTTCCTCGCGCCGATCATGCCGTTCCTGCGGGATCCGGCGGTCTCCGAAGTCATGGTGAATCGCCATGACCAGATTTACATCGAGAAGGGCGGACGGCTGGCGAAGACCGACGCCCAGTTCCCCAGCGAGGACGCGTTGCAGTCTGCGGTCCACAACGTCGCCCAGTGGGTGGGACGCCGCATCGACGAGACGCAGCCCGTGATGGACGCCCGGCTGCCGAACGGCTCCCGGGTTCACGTGATCCTGCCGCCGGCTTGCCGCGGCGGGACGTGCCTCACGATTCGCAAATTCAAGCCGGGCGGCCTGTCGCTGTCCGACTTGATCGCCTACGGCAGCCTCACCGAGGCGGCGGCTGAATTCCTCCGGCTGTGCGTGCGGTTGCACAAAAACATGGTCGTCTCCGGCGG
>JBIKVL010000740.1:0-3222 GCA_044356875.1 Pirellulaceae bacterium
AGAGGACCTTCCGTACCAAAAAACGGCCAATTCTCCGATGGACGTTTTTCTCCGCCAACCGAGCCTCGCAAAAGCTGACGCGGGCCCTTGATTCCATCAAAGGGCGTTCCTGCCTTGCAACGCCCTGCGAAACGGCTACACTCTGAAGTTTTCCAGCGTCCTTTCCCGACAGGGGTCGGTATCTACCCCACGTGGACATGGGAGCACCGCAGGGCGGGAGCGTCGGCGGAGGGAAAAAGCGTCGCAAGTCGGTTGGATAGACATCTCTACGGGTTGGTTTGAAAGCATGTTCCCAAAGAAGCCCGCCAAAGGCGCCAAGGTCAAGAAACGCAGCAAGGCCCGCGTCAAAACGAAGAAGAAGGATCCGCTGTTCGTCGATGGCCAGCGGCCGCGGCCGATGTACGTCGATTACAAAGACGTCGAACTGCTCAAGAAGCTCGTCAATCGCCACGGACGGATCGTAAGCCGCCGCAAAACGGGATGCTCGGCCGTGAGCCAGCATGCGGTGACGCAGGCAATCAAGCGGGCTCGATTCATGGCGCTTTTGCCGTACACCGGGGAATAGTCGACCCGCACAGACCCGTACGGACCCGCCCGGATCTGTCGGGCAACGTGCGGTGGACTGGATGGACAACTCGGGGACGCGGTGACCAACCGCACGATGGGCATGGCGGAGGTGTTTCATCACGCACGGCGGGTCGAGTTTCGCGACACCGATGCGGCGGGGATGATGCACTTTTCGACTTTTTTTCCCCGCATGGAAGAAGCTGAGCACGCGCTTTTGCGGTCGCTCGGCGCCAGCGTTTGGCAGTGGCGACCCTCCGCCGAGGGGCTCGCCGATTCACTAGCGACTGCTTCAGCGTCGGCGACCGCAACCTTGGCGGATCGTGGTACCGTCGCTGACACGGCCGGTAAGATCAGCTGGCCACGGGTGTCGGCGAGGTGCGATTACCGCGGGCCGGTCCGGTTCGAGGACATGTTGGCCGTCGAGGTCCGCGTGGCTCGGCTGGGGACATCGAGTGTCACTTACGATTTCCGCTTCCTGTTAGATGAGCGGCGAGTAGCGGAAGGGCAGGTGACGGCGGTATGCTGCCGGTTTTTACCGGGCGAGCCGCCGCGGCCGACTCCGATTCCGCCATGGCTTCGGGACGGATTGGGTCGATTCGTGGCCCCGGCCGACGAACTTTCCTACCCGCCTTCCTGATGACCACCTACCTGGAAAATCTGACGTTGCGACTCGCGGCTGGCCTGGGCGAGTTGCCCGCCGAGGTGCGGGATCCCCATGTTCGTTACCTAAAGTCGGCTCAGCGTTCCGACGGTGGTTTTGCCGGCCGCGATGGCGGCAGCGATCTGTATTACACCGGTTTTGGCCTCCGTGGCCTCGCTGTGCTCGGCGAACTTTACGGCGACACCGCCGAGCGGGCGGCCACTTTTCTCCGGGGACGATTATCAGGACGGGAATCGATCGTCGATTTCCTTTCTTTGATCTATAGCGCCCGGTTGCTGGCGCAGGCGGCTGGAGTCGACCCGCTGGCGGATGCCGTTCCGCAATGGCGGGATGCGGTCGCGGAATCGCTCGACCGCCTCCGTCGGCCGGACGGCGGCTACGCGAAAGGCGCCGAGGGGCACGCGAGCAGCACCTACCACACCTTTCTCGTGGTTTTATGCCTGCAACTCATCGAGCGGCCGGTGCCGGATCCAGCGGGCATCGTCGCGTTCGTTCGGTCGCAGGCCTGCGACGAAGGAGGGTTTCGCGAGATTCGAGCGGGGAAGCGGGCTGGGACCAATCCGACAGCGGCCGCGATCGGCACTCTGCAAGCACTGGGCGCATTGCGGCCGGAGGATCGCGAGTCGACGCTGGATTTCCTAGTCGAAATGCAAAACGACGAAGGCGGTTTGCGAGCGAACACTCGGATTCCGATCGCGGATTTGTTGAGCACCTTCACGGGACTGTTGACGCTGATGGATCTCGACGCGTTGGCGGAGATTGAACCGCGCGACGCGGCGCGTTTTGTCGCCAGCTTGGAAATGCCGATGGGCGGATTTCATGCGGCGGCGTGGGATCCGGCGCACGACGTCGAGTACACGTTTTATGGGCTGGGCTGCCGTGCCCTCCTGCATGCGGTGAGGTGACGCCGATGGCCGATTTGGCGGTCGAAAACTTGGGTAAGTCCTACCCCACGCGGGCCGAACCGCTCGTCGTCCTGCGCGAGGTGACGTTTTCGCTGGAGCGTGGCGAGAGCGTGTCGATCGTGGGCCGGAGCGGCTCGGGCAAGAGCACGCTGTTGCAAATCCTCGGCACGCTCGACACCCCCACGACGGGCTCGGTGCGGCTGGATGGCCACGATCCGTTTACGCTCGCCGAGCCCGACTTGGCCGCGTTCCGCAATCGGCACATTGGGTTTGTCTTCCAAGAACATCATTTGCTGCCGCAGTTGAGCGTGTTGGAAAATGTGTTGATTCCGGCCTTGGCAGCGGGACGGCCCACGGTGGAGCAGCGGCGGCGGGCCGAGGAATTGCTGGAGCGAGTCGGGTTGTCGCAGCGAACCGCCCACCGTCCGGCGGAGCTTTCGGGCGGCGAACGGCAACGTGTCGCCGTGGCTCGCGCTTTACTTCTAAAACCGGCCTTGATACTGGCCGACGAGCCGACCGGAAATCTCGATCGCGCCAACGCGGTCGCGATAGGGCGGTTGCTGCGGGAGTTGCAACAGGCCGAACGGGCGATGTTGGTGGTGGTCACGCACAGCGACGAATTGGCCGCCGAAATGCAGCGGCGATTTCGTATCGATGATGGCCGCCTAAGCGAGAGTCGCAACTGATGTTCGCGCGCACCCAATACCTGCTTCGAGGCCTGCGTCATCACCGTCGGGTTCATGCGGCCGTGGCGTTAGGTGTCGCGGCCGCCACCGCGGTGTTGTGCGGAGCCTTGTTGGTTGGCGATTCGGTGCGAGGCAGCCTTCGCGCCCTGGTCCTCGACCGATTTGGCCGCATCGACGAGGTCTTGGTGGTGGATCGATTTCTTCGCCGCGAGTTGGCGGAGGAGTTGATAGCGAGCCAGGCCGGCAGTACACGCTACCAGCGGATCGTGCCGGTGGTGATGTTGATGGGCGGCACGGTCGAATTGCAGAAGGCCGATGGCACTCGGCGAGCGGCCAACGTGCAACTGCTGGGAGTACCGGTCGAGTTCTGGGATTTGGAACTGCGGGCGTGGAGGCCGAAGGC
>JBIKVL010000744.1:0-3216 GCA_044356875.1 Pirellulaceae bacterium
CGACCCGGCGGGTCTTGTCGCATTTGTCGCCCTTGACCAACCCAACCACAACCCGCTTCGGCATGACTCAAATCCCCTTCGTCCGCACCGCGTCCCGCTGAACCCAATCAGACCAACTCTTAGCCCCGCTGCCCAACCAGCACTGCGTCCACCAGAACCCGTGTTACTTCTTCAACTCGCGTTCCCGCTGCACCGTCATGATCCGGGCGATATCTCGCCGTGCCTTACGGATCTCACTGGGAGCATCAACCCGTTCTGTCTGGGCCTGAACTCGCAGGCGAAACAAGCCGGCACTGATCTCGCTAAGCTGCTGTGTCAGCTGCTCGCCCGTCATCTCTCGCAACTCTTTAACTTTCATCGAACCATCTCCAGCTAGGCGGGTCGTCGCCGTACAAAACGGACCCGAATTGGCATCTTGTGAGCCAGACGAGCCATGCAAAGCTTCGCCTGCTCCTCCGTCACCCCACCCAACTCGTACAAAACCGCCCCAGGCTTCACCACCGCGACCCACGCCGCAGGCTCGCCCTTACCCTTACCCATGCGGGTCTCGAGCGGCCGGGCCGTGATCGACTTGTGCGGGAACATCCGAACGTACAGCCGACCTTCGCCGCGGATGTACTGCTGCGCCGCGATACGACCGGCTTCGATCGTTTGCGCACGCACCCAGCCACCCTGCATCGCCTGAAGTCCGAAATCACCAAAGACGACTCGATTTCCCCGAGTCGCGTTACCTTTTATACGTCCTCTTTGGCTTTTTCTGTGCTTGACTCGCTTCGGCATTAGCGCCATCGGACATCTCCCCTTCGTACATCCCCTGATGAATCCAAACTTGCACGCCCAGATTTCCCTGGGCGGTGGCCGCCTCAGCGAACCCGTAATCAATCTTCGCCCGCAAGGTACTCAACGGAATCGAGCCCAAAATCGCCTTTTCACGCCGCGCCATTTCGGCACCGCCCAACCGACCTGCCAGTTGAACCTTGATTCCCTTGGCACCGGCCTCCATCGTTGCTTCCATGGCATTCTTCATGGTCCGACGGAAGCTAGCCCGCTTGGATAGCTGCATCGCGATTTCTTCAGCCACCAACTGTGCCTGAATCTCTGGCCGCGATACCTCCTCGATTTTCAAATTGACCCGGCGACCGATCAGATTCTGAAGTTCCTCTTGCAGGACCTCGACCTCCTGACCTTTCCGCCCAATGATCAGACCAGGCCGAGCCACGAACAAAATTACCTTAACCTCGTCACGCGTTCGCTCGATCTCGATACGATCGATTCCAGCACTGCGATACTGCGTCTTCTGGGGATGGTTTTTGATGAAGTCCCGAACCTTGAAATCCTCGATGAGCAGGTTGGAGTACTCCCGCTTCGAGGCGTACCATCGACTCTTCCAGCCGATCATGACGCCTGTTCGAAAACCGACGGGATTCACTTTCTGACCCATAGCCGTCTCCAACCACTTCGAAAATCACGATCCTCAACCTGACCGGCCGCCTAACACCGGGGGGCCAGCCCCGACCCACAGCCGATTCCTACTTCGACATATCTTCCAACGACTCGACGGTAACGGCGATGTGCGACATTCGCTTCTTGATCGTAAAAGCCATACCACGGGCCCGCGGACGAATCCGCTTAAACATCGGACCACCATCAATGCGAACATCCGTCAACATCAACTCCTCGATGTCAACTGGCTTGCCATCGGCCGACTGGCTACTATCCTGAGCGTTGCTCACAGCACTTTTAATGACCTGCTCGAGCATTCGAGCACCCCGCTGCGGTTGGTACCGCAACAGATCCAGTGCCTCGTCGGCGAACTTACCGCGAACCAACGTCGCGAGATGGCGAACCTTGCGAGGGCTGATACGGGCATAGCGGTGACTGGCGTTGTATTGCATCTTTATGTCCTCACCCTTACTTGGCCGCCGGCGCGGCCTTCTTGCCGCTATGACCTCGGAACGTTCGCGTCGGCGCGAATTCACCGAGCCGATGACCGACCATGTCTTCCGTCACGAAGACTCGCAAAAACTGCTTTCCGTTATGAACGTCGAACGAGAATCCCACGAACTCGGGCACGATCGTGCACGCACGAGCCCAAGTCTTGATCGGCGTCTTAGATCCACCCGCGTCCAACTGTGCGCGAACCTTCGCGTAGACCTTGAAGTCGACAAACGGCCCCTTTTTCGACGACCTACCCATGATTCGCTCTCGCTTTTCCCGTCAACTCATCCCGTTGGGTGACAACCGCCCCGAAACCGCTAAGTAACCATTGGGTTCGCGGTTATACCAGCTACACTACCGCAGTTTCAATTGGCCATACCGAGTGGATTTACGCCGCCGCACAATCGCCTTGTTGGTCGGCTTGCGACGCTTGCGGGTAAATCCGCCCTTCGCGAGGACGCCTGTAGGACTGACCGGATGGCGGCCTCCCTTGGTCCGACCTTCACCACCGCCGTGCGGGTGATCGATTGGGTTCATCGCGGTACCACGGACATGTGGCCGCCGCCCCATCCAGCGTCGACGTCCGGCCTTGCCGAGCTCGACGTTCATCGCGTCCGCATTTCCCAGCTTACCGATGGTCGCCCGACAAGCCACAGGGACGCGTCGAATTTCGCCGCTCGGCAACGAAATCTGCGCCCATCCAGCCTCGCGAGCCAACAACACCGCACTCATGCCCGCCGCCCGGCAAAGCGCAGCGCCACGACCGGGAGCCAGTTCCACCGCATGAATGGCACTGCCCAGCGGAACATTCTTGAGCGGAAGGCAGTTGCCCACGGTTGGCGGAGACTCCGGTCCGTTTTCGACCTTGTCGCCGGCCTTCAGGCCCTCTGGGGCCAAGATGTACCGCTTTTCGCCGTCCACAAAGTACAGTAGAGCGATGCGGCAATTGCGATTGGGATCGTACTGGATCGAATTCACCACCGCCGGCACCCCGTCCTTCTCGCGGCGGAAGTCAATCACGCGGTACATTTGCTTGTGGCCACCGCCACGGTGCCGTACCGTGATATAGCCCTGATTATTGCGGCCGCCCTTTTTCTTCGCGGGCATCAACAGCGACTTTTCTGGCGTCGCGCCTGGCGTCAAGTCCTTGAAATCGCTGACGCTGGCGGCGCGACGACCGGCGGATGTCGGCCGATATTTTTTGATTCCCATAATTATTCTCCAACTGCATCGTTGTCAGCGATGGCGGCTACGGCGGGTACGGTTTTGTTGGGTTTC
>JBIKVL010000743.1:0-3216 GCA_044356875.1 Pirellulaceae bacterium
CCCGTAAAACCCACTCCACCACGGCTCTAAACATGAGTCGTTTTAATGGCGCCGCTTTACTGGCGAGAAGTCTGCCCGCGAGAAGTTCAATGGCCAGAAGTCTGTTGGCGAGCTTCGTTCTGGCCAGTTTCCTGCTCGCGGGTTGGTTGACGCTGGGGTGCCCGTGGGCGTTCCGTCTGATGGCGGACGAGCCGACGGCGGCGGTCGATCGCGCGGGTTTGACGTTGTTCGAATCGAAGATCCGCCCGATTCTCGTCGCTCATTGTTGGGAGTGCCATTCGGCGGCGGCCGCTCGCCAAGGACGATTGAAAGGCGACTTGCGGCTTGACTCGCGCGCCGCCTGGGAACGGGGCGGGGCGAGCGGGCCGGCGATCGTCGCGGGCAAGCCGGCGCAGAGCTTGTTGCTTGACGCCCTGCGGCATGACGGGCTGGCGATGCCGCCCGATCGAAAACTTCCCGCCGAGGCGATTCAGCATTTCCAAGCGTGGATCGAGCGTGGCGCGCCGGCTCCGGACAAGCTGGTGGATGACGCAGCCGATGAGGCGGCGGACGTCGCCGGGGTTGCCGCGCCGCGGCGAGGCATGAGCCTCGAAGTGGCTCGACGGTTCTGGTCGTTCCAGCCGGTGCGGGCCGCCGTCGCGCCCGAGGTCCGCGACCGCGCATGGCCGCTGAACCCGCTCGATCAACATCTGCTGGCTGGGATCGAACGCGCGGGGCTCGCGCCGGCCCCGCTAGCGGAACCCCGAGCGCTCGCGCGACGGCTGTATTTCGATCTGACCGGCTTGCCGCCTTTACCCGAACAGATCGAGGAGTTCCTTGCGTCTTGCGAGATCGACGATTACGGGCCGGCGCGGGTCGGCGTGGCGATCGAGCGACTGGTGGGCCGCTTGCTGGCGTCGCCGCGGTTTGGTGAGCGGTGGGGCAGGCATTGGCTGGACGTGGCTCGTTACGCCGACAGTAACGGCCGCGACCGAAATGTGTATTTCCACCACGCGCACCGCTACCGCGACTATGTGATCGACGCCCTAAACCGCGACATCGCCTACGACCAGTTCGTGCGGGAACAGATCGCCGGCGACCTGTTGCCTGCCGCCACCGCCGAGGAAGCCGATCGGCTGCGGATCGCGACCGGTTTTTTGGCGCTCGGCGGGAAGGCGTTCGAGGAGGCCAAGCCGGAAGTCTTCCGGATGGATGTCATCGACGAGCAGATGGACACGATGGGTCGAGCGATTCTGGGCCTTTCGATCGGCTGCGCACGTTGCCACGACCACAAGTTCGATCCGCTGCCGGCCGCCGACTATTACGCCTTGGCGGGCGTGTTTCGCAGCACGCAGTTGCTGTACGGGTATGGGCCCAAAGGCATCAAGTCGAACGTGCATACGCACACTGAACTGTTCGCGGTCGGCCCGCATGCTCTGGAACGTGGTCCAGCGGGGCTGGCGTATCTTTCCGAACTGCAGCGTCTCACGCTGGTCCAAAACACCGCCCGCTCGGACCGCTATCGCGTGGTGCGGCAAGTCGCCGCGAAACGGCAGGAATTGGCGTCCCTGCCGGCATTGGCTGGTGCGGCTGGTGCGGCTGGTGCCGTTGGTGCCGTTGGTGCGGCGGACATGCAGAGTGCTTCAAACACAGACGAACGCGCGAGACGCGAAGCGGAAATCGCCGAACTGGACCAGCGGATCAAGGAATGGGACGTGACAGTGAAGGCGGCCGAGGCGGCATTGCAGGCGGCGTTCGACGCGCCGCCGCTTCAGCCGGCGTGGGCGATGGGCGCCCGCGAGCGTCCCGCCGCCGAAGACTGCCGCATCCACATTCGCGGCGAGACCACCAACCTCGGCGCCACCGTTTCGCGCGGCATTCCACAGGTGCTCGCGAAAGTCTTCGCGGGCGAAGGCGGTTCGATGGAGCCCCAAGTGCCGACCACCGCCAGTGGACGATCGCAGTTGGCGGAATGGCTGGCGAGTCCACGAAACCCGCTGACTCCACGGGTCCACGTCAATCGTGTTTGGTTGAAGCTGTTTGGCGGAGCGATTGTCGCCACGCCGGACGATTTCGGAGCGACCGGCGCCGTGCCGTCGCATCCCGAATTGCTCGGGGATTTGGCGCACCGGTTCATGAGCGGCGGCTGGTCGACCAAGTCGCTGGTTCGAGAACTGATGCTGAGCCAAACGTACCGGCAAGCGGCGGTCAGCGATGCGGGGTCGGCCGATCCGGACAACAAATGGCTCGCGCGCATGCGTCCCCGGCGGTTGGAAGCCGAAGCGTTCCGCGATGCGATCAAGTTCGTCGCCGGCACGTTGGACACACAGCCGCCGACGGACGGCGCCGAGTTCCTCGCGAAACACAACCCGTATCGCGAGGACGAGTATCGAACGTTTAAGCCGTTGTTCGAGCCCCACGACATTGAGCACAACGGTCGCTCGATCTACTTGCCAGTGATCCGTGGCGTCCTGCCGCCGATCCTCGGGTTGTTCGACTTTGCGTCTCCCGAACGGACGGTCGCGCTCCGCGACGAAAGCACGGTGCCGGCGCAAGCCTTGTTCTTGCTCAACAATCCCTGGATGGAACAGCAATCGCGAGCGGTTGCGAGACGCCTGCTTTCCGATACGACTCTGCGGGACGACCACGCGCGGATCGAAGCTGTGTACATGATGGCGCTGGGACGAGCGCCGAGGGCAGCGGAACAAACGCGGGCCGCCGAGTTCCTCGCGGGCCCGTTCGCGGCAGCTGTTGAGGACAGTGCCAACGAGCCCCCCGCAGCGGCGAAGAAGTCGACGCGCGCGGTGGCGTCGGGCGCCGATTTGATGGAAGATCGCTGGACCGGTTTTTGCCAGGCGTTGCTGGCGTCGGCCGAATTTCGCGTGGTGCCATGAGGAAGACTTCGATGAGCGAACCGAGTGGCGTTCCATCGCGACGCGCGGCCCTGCGAGCCGTATCCGGCGGCTTTGGCTACTTGGCGTTCGCGGGTCTGGCGGCTTGGGACGCGCGTCGCGCGCAGGGCGACGAGCCGGCGACTGCGGCGGGCAACGCGGCGGCGACCGCAACGACCAACGCGGCGGCGACCAACGCGGCGGCGACTGCGGCGGGCAACGATGCGGCTGATCCGCTCGCTCCGAAGCCGCCGCATTTCGCGGCGCGGGCGAAGCGGGTGATTTTTTTGTGCATGCGGGGCGGACCGTCGCACATGGAGACGTTCGATCCGAAACCACGGTTGAC
>JBIKVL010000742.1:0-3216 GCA_044356875.1 Pirellulaceae bacterium
CTCGGCGGCGTCGACGTGCCCACTTCCGGCCAAGTGCTGCTCGAAAACCGCGACCTCGCGACGCTCTCCGATGACGAGCGGACGCTCATGCGGCGCCGACGCATCGGCTTCGTCTTCCAACAGTTCAATCTGTTGCCGATCCTGACTGCCGAGGAAAACGTGGCGTTGCCGCTCGAACTGGATGGCGTCCCGCCCGCGACCGCGCGGGCCCGCGCCGCCAAGGTGTTGGAGCTTGTGGAAATGGGCGCCCGCCGCAACCACCTGCCCGGCAAACTTTCCGGGGGTGAACAACAGCGGGTCGCGGTGGCCCGCGCGTTGGCGATCGAGCCGGCGTTGCTGCTGGCCGACGAGCCCACCGGCAACCTCGATAGCGCCACCGGCCAACGGCTCACCACGCTGCTCCGCGAACTGGTCGATACCCGCCAGCAGACGATCGTTCTGGTCACGCACGACCCGACCGTGGCCGAGCAGGCGGACCGCATCGTGCATCTGGCGGATGGCCGGATCGCACGCGAGGAAACTCGCCGCCGTCCCAGCCCGGCCGCCGAGCCGCGAACGCCGTAGAGCCGCGAACACCGTAAAGCGGCGAACTCTTCCAAGCCGCGAACTCCTTCAAGCTGGGGCCGCCATTATGTCGCTTCGCAAATACATCGGCCGATCGATGCTCGCTCGGCCTGGCCGGACTCTGCTGACCATGGGCAGCATCGTGATCGGCGTGGCCGCCACGGTGGCGTTCGTCATGACGGCGTCGACGACCCGCGGCGCCTATCGCAAGATGTTTTCGACCATTACGGGTCGGGCCGATCTGGAGGTCTCGATTCCCGGCGATGGGGCCTTCGCCGCGACCGCGCTGCCGCTCGTTGTCGAGACGCCGCATGTTGCCGCGGCGGCGCCGGTGCTGCGCCGCACCAGCACGCTGTACGCCAACAAACAGCGCGTGACGCTCGAAGTGCTGGGCATCGACTCGAAAGTCGACCGCCAGGTCCGCGACTACGAGATTCCGTCGGGCCGCATGCCCGAGAAACTGGCCGACATCGTGCTCGACGCCGAGGTCGCCCGTCGGCTCGGCCTTCAGCTGAACGATCCCGTCAAACTACTCAGCAACCGCGGTTTGCAAAACTTCGAGATCTGCGGCTTGCTCGCGCCCAAAGGCGGCACCGCCGTCCGCCAAGCGGGCATCGCCCTTGTGTCGCTGCCCCGCGCCCAAGCGATCTTTCGCAGCCGCGACAAGCTGAATCTCATACAAATCGTGGTCGATGGCGAAGATCGCATCGAGCCAACTCGGCGGGCCATCGCGGCGAAACTGCCGGCGGGGCTGGAAGTCCGTCCGCCCAATCGCCAGTCGCAGCTCATGGAGGAAACGCTGAAGAGCAGCGAGCAAGGTTTGCGGCTGTCGACGATCTTTTCGCTGTTGCTGTCCGGCTTCATCATCTTGAACACGTTTCTGATGAACGTCAGCGAGCGTCGGCGGCAGTTATCGATCTTGCGAGCGATCGGCGCGACCAGCGGCCAAATCCGCCGCTCGCTGCTGGGCGAGAGTCTGGTGCTGGGCGTGGCCGGCGTGTTGCTTGGCATCGGACTTGGCGCGACCATCGGCCGTTTGCTCAATCGCAGCTTGTCGTCGGCGCTCGACCTGCAGCTGCCGCCCGCCGAGGTATCCGCATGGACGATCGCGGCGGCGGCCGTTTTCGGCTTGGCGACGTCGTTGATCGGCGCTTACATCCCGGCGGTCCGCGCGGGCCGCGTCTCGCCGCTGGAAGGGATGGACCGTGTCTCCGCCGCCGACGTCTCTGGCGTTTCCCGCAGCTATATCGCGGTCGGTTTCTTGCTGGTGCTCGCCAGCAGCGGCGTGATCGCCGTCGCGTTGTTCGGCTTGATTCCGATCATTGTCCCGACATTCGCCGCGCCCTTCCTGTTAATTGGCATTGTCATGATTTCACCGCTGGTGATGGAACCGCTGGTCCAGCTGGGAGCGGCCATCATCCGGCCGGTGCTGCGGCTGGAAGGGCGATTGGCGGTGATGCAGTTGTTGCGGCATCGCACTCGGACCACGCTCACGGCCGGCGTGCTCTTTGTCGCCGGCGCCACCGGCATCGGTATTTCGTATTCGATCCTCGACAACGTCGACGACGTGCGGGACTGGTACAAGCAAGCGTTGATTGGCGATTTCTTTGTCCGGGCGATGCGGCCGGACATGGCGACCGGCGCGGCCGCAGACCTGCCCGAGGAGCTGGGCGAGGATTTGAAGCGGCTGCCGCACATCGTCTCGATCGAGTCGGCGACGATGGTGGAAACATCGATTGGCGAAACGAAGGTGATCGTCGTCGCCCGCGACTTCATCGATCCCGAGCCGCCCGCATTGGATTTGACCGCCGGCGACCGGCACACGATTCGCGACAAGCTATTCAAGGGCGACGTGGTGGTGGCCAGCGTGCTGGCGACTCGGCTGAAACTGGCGATGGGCGACGAAATCGAGCTCGCCACAAGCCATGGCCCGAAGCGGTTTCGCATTTGCGGGATCGCCAACGACTACATGATGGGCGGCTATTCGATTTATATGCATCGCCCGCTGGCCGTCCAAATGCTGGATGTGCAAGGCGTCGACGCCTACGCGATCCGCGCTGTTCCTGGCGAACGGGAGAAGGTCCGCGCCGCGTTGCTGCCGTTGTGCGATCGGCACGGAGTGCTGCTGCATTCGTTGACCGAAGTGGTCGAGAACATCGAGTTCACGATCCGAGGGATTGTCTGGTGTTTATGGGGACTGATCGGGTTGGGTTTTTTGATCGGGGCGTTCGGGGTTGTCAACACGCTGACGATGAACGTGCTCGAACAGACTCGGGAGCTGGGGCTGTTGCGAATAGTGGCCATGACCCGCAAACAGGTTCGGCGCACCATCCTGACCCAAGCTCTGCTGATTGGAATGGTGGGACTGGTTCCCGGTATCGTCGGCGGCTTGATCACGGCCTACGTGATCAATTTGGCGACGATGCCGTCGATTGGGCATCCTGTCGAGTTTGGTTTCCGTCCCGGTTTGCTGGCGGGCGCCTTTGCCGGCGCGCTGGCGATCACGTTGGCGGCCGCATGGTTTCCCGCGCGTCGCGCCGCGCGGCTCGACCTGGTGCGGGCGCTGCACTATGAATAAGGGCGCTGCGCTCAAGGAGCGGAAGAATGAACCATGGATAACGCGGATCGCAGCGGCGATGAAACGAGAAAAAG